>NZ_JALKIK010000025.1:0-71179 GCF_023050955.1 Anaerobiospirillum sp. NML120511 | reverse complement strand
GACAGCTCAATAAAAAGGCTCGTTGTGCGTCTGGCTGACGATGCTCAGCTGCTAAATGCAGTAGGCATAATTGCTGCCGCTTTAGAGCTTAGAAAAGCCGCTTAGCACGTATCATGCGTATGCCCTGGCTGGCCTGCAGGACGGCTGTGCGGCTGGCGGCGGGCTGCCTGACAGTTTGCTGGGGCCAGTATCTGAGCAAAGTACTGGTACGGCCCGCTGGCAAGTGCCGCTTGACTGTTCCTCTTATATGGCAGGTACCGTGGCCGGGCACGTTGCCGGGGCGGGAGTTTGTGGCCAACAGGATCGGGCGGGCGTGCCTTGCTGTGCTCTGGTTATGGGGAAGGGCAGCAAAGAGCGATCTTACTGCGCAAGATTTGGCTGTTTTGGGCTTAATCATGGGCTTTGTGAGGCTGTCAGCTGGTACGGAGGGCACGTCCGGCCTGGACGTGCCCCCTGAAGAAAAAGCACAAAAACATGAATGTTGATATGGTCCATATCAGCCCCGTAATATACAATTAATCGGCCTGTACAATACTTTCAGCACCATGGCTCCATGGCTCGATCAGAGCATTATTCTCTGGCCGTGCCGGTGCCGGTGCCGGTGCCCGCAGGACTGCCAGGTCCACACCGCAAATCCATCACACACTGCGGTAAGGCAGTTCCTGCAGCCTTTATCACACACAGCTGTATCAGGCTACTGGTTAATGCACGCGCTGCCCTGGCGTTACGGTCCGGGCTGTATCATATCTGCGTCTTGAGTCAGGGCCGCAATGGGCAGTTATTGGCTGTATCTGCAGCCTCAGAGCCCCTTGCTTACCTCATGGTCAGTGCCGGGGCGGGCGCCGGTGCAGCCGCAGGTGCGGCCGGACGCAGCACCTGGCGCTGCCATAGCGGCTGCCCGTGCAGCAGCGCAGGTGGCGCGTGCTTGAGCAGGCGGGGCTTGGATGTGGCATTGCACTGGTGGACCATAAGGCGCGGGCGCATTTGATGTGGCGGCCAGGCCGCATATTCGGTTTAGCAGTAATAATCCTGGAGGAGTAATTATGTGTACTCTATCTATTCAGGACGCCAAGCGCGTTGCTTTTGAATGTATTAGAAATTACGAAGAGAATTCGTCTGTCTATTACCTGGATATTGTCAAACAGGCACTGTCTCACTTTTACTCATCGCTGCTCAATGCCGAGTTCCTTGCTCACCTGGGCTATGAAAAATCAGCCTCAGCCACCAAGGAATCACCTAACCGCCGCAATGGCTTTATTCACAAGAAGGTGCGCTCATCCTTTGGCCCTCTTGATGTCATGGTGCCACGTGATCGTGACGGCTCTTTTTCCCCCATTGCCGTACGCAAGCACTCCCGTGCCGTAACCAGTACCGAAAGCAAGGTACTGTCCATGTATGCTCAGGGCATGAATGAGTCTGACGTGCAGATCTGTATTCAGAAAATCTATGGCTATGAGCTGCCCGAAAGCAGCGTCAACACCATTTATGAGCGTGTTCTCTCTGACATCAGAGACACAGGAGCCGGGAATCTCAAAGAGCAGTATGCCTTTGCCTGCATGAGCCGCATTGATTTTAAATTACGTCGTGCCGCCCCTCAGGAAAACGACATGTCTCTGTACATAGTCCAGGGCGTAGACGGCAAGGGCAACCGTGAAATACTCAACTGCTTTTTAAGCCCTCCTAACCGTCGCAAGACACCGGTTGAGCTGCTGCGCAATCTGGAGCTACGCGGGGTGCGCAATATTGCCGTCCTGATGTGCCTTGGTATGAATATGGACGAGGCTGAAGCAGAAGAGGTATTCCCATACTCAAGCCTCTACTGCCCAGCCCACAGCCCGCGTTTTAACGCCGGTACCGTACGCTGACCCCGCCTGTCAGGCAGCAGCTGCCTGGCTACAGGTTCAGATGTGGCGGCCAGAAAGCACAAAGGCAGAACCTCCCTTAACAGGAAAGTTCTGCCTTTGTTATTTGTACCGGCAGAGCAGTCTCTGCCGGACATGCAGCCACTGCCCAGGAGCAGTGACTGCAGGAGGGACAGGCCTTAGGGGGCCTGCTGCCATAAGGAAGCAGGTCAGGCCGGGACTTGACAGCAGCTTAGCTTAAAGCGGCGATCAGGCTCTCAACCTTGTCGGTCTTTTCCCATGGGAAGTTGTCGCGGCCGAAGTGACCGTAAGCGGCAGTTTCCTTGTAGATAGGACGCTCGAGGTCGAGCATGTTGATAAGGCCGTATGGACGCAGATCGAATACCTCGTTGACGATATTGGCGATCTTCTCATCAGCTACGGTGCCGGTGCCGAAGGTGTTTACGGAGATGGAAACAGGACGGGCTACACCAATGGCGTAGGAAACCTGAATCTCACACTGGCTGGCCAGTTTGGCTGCAACGATGTTCTTGGCTACATAACGGGCAGCATAGGCAGCAGAGCGGTCAACCTTGGAAGGATCCTTACCGGAGAAAGCACCACCGCCGTGACGGGCAGCACCACCGTAGGTGTCTACGATGATCTTGCGGCCGGTCAGACCACAGTCACCAACCGGGCCACCGATTACGAAACGGCCGGTAGGGTTGATGAAGTACTTGGTCTCCCCGGTCAGGTACTTGACCGGGATTACCTTCTTGATGATTTCTTCCTGAACACCCTCAACTACAGTGGTCAGAGACACATCAGGGGAGTGCTGAGTGGACAGAACAACGGTATCAACGTGGGAGATGGAACCGTCATCATTGTAGGCAAAGGTAACCTGGCTCTTAGCATCAGGACGCAGCCATGGCATGACGCCCATGCGGCGTACTTCAGCCTGACGCTTAACGAGCAGGTGAGCATAGGTTATGGCAGCTGGCATGCATACGGCGGTCTCGTTGCAGGCATAACCGAACATCAGACCCTGGTCACCGGCACCCTGATCCTCAGGATTCTGGCGATCAACACCCTGGTTGATGTCTGGAGACTGCTTGCCCAGAGCGTTTAAGAAAGCGCAGTAGTTGCCGTCAAAACCTACTTCAGTAGAGTTGTAACCGATATCGCACACGGTCTTGCGTACTATAGCCTCAAGGTCCACATTGGCCTTGGTGGTAACTTCACCTGCAATGACTACCATACCGGTCTTAACCAGAGTTTCGCAGGCAACACGGGCCTTGCTGTCCTGAGCGAGAATGGCGTCGAGAATTGCGTCAGAAACCTGATCCGCAACCTTGTCTGGATGTCCTTCAGATACGGATTCAGATGTAAAGAGACGTGACATGTATTTCCCTCCTAAACAATGTCAGAAACTGGATAAGGTACGGATCGGAAAAAATAACAATAAGAAAACAAAGACAGATGATCCGTTACCGCGATGGCACCGTCCGGCTTCAGTTCAGTCTCATCCGGCAATCCCGAGGCAGGCCAGGAAAGACGGTGACAATACCACAGCATTTATCAGCAACTGCCATGAGCACATGAACCACTGCCTGTAAACACAGATGAATAGCAACTCAAGTGTGCAAGGTGTTTTATGCGCAGCTGCCGCAGTCACTTCATAAAAGAATATGAATACGCAGCAGGACACAGATAAATGCTGATCATCCTTGGGCATGAGTGGTACCGGCTTAAGCGCCATGAACCAGATGCGCCTGACACCATGGCTTAAGCCCGGGCACATTATAAAGTGCCGGACAATGTACCTTTGGTGTCGCGGATGAGCATGACTGAAAGCTGAAAACACAGCCAGGGCCACCAGGATAGAAAAAGCAGGTGTAAAAGCACGCTCTGTTCTTAACAGAACAGCTGCGCCAGATATGTATTCAGCCGCAGGCACAATATAAAAGTGCCTGAGCTGATACATATCGAGCCTGAGCCGGCACACTGGCCATTGTCAGGTCTTTTCTACAAGCCGTGATTTCCCCCAGCGCCGTATCACGACAGCCGGTATAACCCTTACCTGAAGCCTTGACCTGAGGGCAGCATCAACACCAGGCACCAGCCAGGGATAATGACATGCTCAGAGGTTGATATAAGCGGCTCAGATAGCAGAGCGCGAGGCTGCTTATGTACTGCCAGGTAAACGTTACTGATAAGACCTGACAGATACAGAGCAGGTGTTATCTGGGCAGCCAGGTCAAAAAAGCTGCCTGGTCGCCAGGTACTGCCGGGAATGTTCTGTGTCCGTGCAGGCCTTTATCCGGCTCTGCCGCCGGGGCGGTCGCATCCTCACAAAAACTGAAGTACTGAGCATTGCTCAGCTGACAGGAATATGAGGGCAGGAAATCTTTCTAAAAGGTGATAAAAATCAAACCCGATCTCAATCTAGCAATAGGCGCGCCAGAATTAAAAACGGTATTTGATATATGTTAAGACCTGTGATCCCGGGAGTTTATGCCGGTAGCTGAAAGTACCGGACATGATGGCGTCAAAGCCAATAAATATCGGCATGGAGCGATAAATAAGTGGGGCTGGGCCCCGGGGAATCCCTTGGGGAAACCCCACGTTTTTCGTCTGTTATGGTACTGATAAACTCCCTGAGCAGATGTCAAAAAACCTGCATTGGCGGGATCACAAAAGTGCCATATTATAGCCCGACACCAGGCAATAGCATCACAGCCAGACGAAAAAAGCATTCATTAACTCACCATCTGGAGGCACAATATTCCCGCCGTTACACACCCTGGGAATAATCCGGAAAATCCCATATAATATCCATATAAACAGCTCAGATATGGCTTTTCCCCGCTCTCCATTCCAGCACAAAAAATCATCTCATCCTCACTGCTCAGAAGCGGAAAGCAGCATCAGCACAGATGCAGCTGAAAAATATAAGCAACAGCAAACTACCATGCGTCGCTATGAGTTCAGCTCACGCCCCCACAAACTCTCATTACAGTCCGTACACACTATACAAAGCCACAACTGCAGTATCTGTACTCACACAAAAAGTCGACAGCAGCCCACAGCCTCAGCACCTCAGCATTACCATGGCACCAGGCCCGCCCAGTTACGAGGGCCTGAACTAAGTCCAAACGCCATGGCATCGTGCTCCTCCTGATTTCCATGGCACCAGGCCCGCCCAGTTACGAGGGCCTGAACTCAGTCCAAACGCCATGGCATCGTGCTCCTCCTGATTACCATGGCACCAGGCCCCGCCCAGTTACCAGGGGCACAGTGCTCCTCTCCGCTTTCATGGCGGTCTGCTGGAGCGGCAGTGGTCAGATACCGCATAGTGAGTATTTCAGAACTTAAGTAACAGTACGGCCACCTGCATCTGATGGCGCATCTCTTATGCAGTATGGAAAGCAGGCCTGCCCACCAGGCATTCACCATGGGTAAGGACCTGCGGTGATATGAAAACCATGGCCGATCTGAAAACTGCAGGCAGGCAGCGGGCAGCTGACCGGCAATGGCACAGTCTGACATTACAGGCATATGACTAAAAGCGTTCCCGGCCAGTTCCTCGTTACAGCAGGGCGTGGGTGGACTGGTGGCCTTTGCGAGGTATTGCCAGGTATAAGTATGACCAGGACAGCTTTCATCGGCATCAGCAAAATGCCCTGCAGCCATGACCAGGAACACGGGCTGAGTTCTGACAATAATGGCGGGGGGATATGTGCGGCAGGCACAGGGAGAGAACTGACTCTGGTGCCTTCTGCAGACGAAGAACGAGCATTGCCAGCCAGTCTGCCTGTAAGTGACTGGCGCCATGAGTACTGCCGGTACGAGCAGGAATGAAAAGACTGGCTGCACAGGCTGGATGAACAGCAAGGTTAGCTCAGCTCGTGACTGGCAGGTCGCCATATCAGGAGGTACTGACCTTGGTAATACTAAGACAGGCACTCTGGCAGCAGGAAGAGTCTGGCAGCAGGCGGCGCGGCTGTTGACAGTGAAAGCCTGCAGCAGGCAGCAGCGGCAGGCAGCAGGCTGCCAGCAATATGAGTCATGGGTCAGGCAACATAAGTCGTGGTGCAGTCAACGTAAGTCAGGGAGCAGTCAAAGTAAGCGGTAAACATTAAGCATGGCGGGGCAGTTTTCTTAGCCAGTGAAATAATAGTTTTGTCCGAAGCTTATGGGCGGACTTACTTATTAGCCGGCTTACTGATGGCCGGGTAATCACTAATGCCATATGACGAGACTGGGAAAATGATGGAGTGGCTCAGAATTGCTGAATAACTTGTCAGACTGCAGTCACCATGGGGCTGGCAATGATGTGATGTGAGGTGACTGGCACAGAGGCTTTTCGGATAAGGAGGAGCACTGGTGCTGCTCCATGGATCGGGGGAGTCAATTATGGTGACACTCAAGTGGTAAGATAGGTTGTCAGCAGATTAGGCCAGCGGCAAACACACCGCTTTGGCAGGCCTTGCTCAAGCCCTGGACTTGATACTGCATTTTCATTGAGAATATTCTTGCCAGGGCATGGATATCCACATCAGATATGGCTATGATCTGTTAGTTAATTATGTAGTGACCGAACAGAGCGTATTTCGGTAACCTGTGCTCAAATCAGCAAACAGCAAAAGTCCGCAGAGCAATATGCCTGATAGAGCATTACCTTAAAGCTCAACAGTATTAAATCTGATGATTTATCAAAGTGCACATTGATGACGGCTGACTGCCGACCTTGCGGCCAATGCAGGTACGGTATTTACAGCTGTTATCCTGGTTAATCTGAGTATGTCCTGCTGTCCTGTATGGTATCCCACCAGGCCATATTTGTATGGCCCCAGAAGTCTGCCCAGAGGTCTGCACTGTAACAGTTTGAGGCAGTACACTAAGCTCTTTCAAAACAGACAGCACGACCCCTCTGTAAGAGCCATGCACTCCGACCGCCACCTGAGTCCCGGCCGGAAAGGTCTTAAGACCTTACTATACATTTCATACTCATTTACATTGACACTGAGCATTATAAGGCCCGGAATCAAAACATGACATCACAGCTGTCCTGACCAGAGTTCAGTCAGCCCAATAGAGAGTAAGAGTAAGAACAATAATTTACCTGCACCTGATGGGCGATGGGATATTTCAGGTCTTATGCAGCCCTGCTGCTGTAAGTAACAGAAATCAACAGCACATCAGGAACTCTCCGGGCAAGAAAAACAGCTCCTGGTCAATGCCCGCAAGGCCATGCTGTGAAATCCAGTGCGGTGACAGCCATTGCAACGACAGATGGTCCAGCGACAGCTATTGCAGCGACAATGTGTGCCGCTACAGCCTTTGCAACGACAGACGGTGCCACGACCAATGCTGCAGCTCTGGCCGCGCAGGTCGTGCTCGAAGTGCTGCGACATGCAGCCTCTGTAAAATCCATACAGCTCTGCCAGATAAAGGCATAAATCACCACATAAGCGCAAAGAAAGCATAATGCCGAGCTGTAATGATTTAACCGCAGGACCATAACAGCCATATTTAATTTCATTAATAATCGCCCGGGTCAGGCCAGGCAGCTTAGGAATCAGCAGTATTACATTATCCTGAGCCCGCATGCGTCCTTAATACTTGAGAAAGTAACCTTCAAAGATCGATTGGGTGGTTGACTTACTGGACACTGGCCACTGGGCACTTTGCAGCGGCTGATGTTAAGCCAGGCAGGCACAGGATGAACATGTAAGGACATCTTAGTGGTAATAATGCATGACAGCAGGATGCAAGGTTGCAGGGCCATAATCTGCCTGGTATTGCAATCTGCCCGGCATTGCCAGGTCGAAATCACAATGAAAATTAAGTGCGAATAAAAGCAACAGAAATCGAAAAAGCTACCGATATAAAACAGGACTAAGATACAACATATATACCTTTGCTCATATGAAAGCCCGGCCCTGCAGTGATGCATGGTACCTGACATATACCTGCAGGTACCGGACACAAGGTGGCTTGCTCAGCATAAAAAACAGATCTGACCGTGCTGATAAGCAAGGCGCAGCCAGCCAGGCTGCAGATACTGGAGCTGAAACAGGCGGCCCATGTCATTAAGGCATCAGTGAGTTGGGCAATTTGTCCTGTTGAGATTTACCTTGGCTGCAATGCGCTGGTATTGCATTGCATTTTAGGGATGTTCAGAGCAAAGAGAAGATAAGGTTCTGTTGATACCCCAGCGGCCCTGATAGCTGAGAGCAGCAATCTCGGCCGCATATTATGGAACAGTTATTTTTCAATTTTATATTTTCCCTTTGTCCCTGAGAGGCAGCATCGACTGCAGTACATTCTGCCTTACTGGTTGCCGGACAGACGGCAGGGCAGGCAGATGCTCTTTGGTATCCGCATGCTTCAGGGCGGGCTGCCGTGACTGCAGCTGTACTGCCCAGTGCTGGCTGCTCTGGCCGTATGGCCTGCAGGGGCTGTAAAGGGATGACATTATCAGATTTATTATGGCCTGAGCCGGCTTAGCAGCTGAGCGGGCCCGCATCATTGTTATTGAGGTTCTTATTTATATGGACATTAAGAAAATCGGCTTTATCGGCTGCGGCACCATGGGCTGCGCCATGGCTGGCCATCTTATGAAGGCAGGTTACGAGCTCAATGTATATACCCGTACAAAGGGAAAGGCTCAGGAGCTGATCAACAATGGTGCTCACTGGTGCGATACTCCTTTTGAGTGTGCCCAGGACTGCGATGTGGTTATCTCCATCGTGGGCTACCCTGATGATGTTCGTCATGTCTGGCTCTCTCCTATCAACGGCGCAATCAAGGGCATGAAGAAGGGGGCTATTGGTGTGGATATGACCACCTCTATGCCTGATCTTGCTGTTGAGATTCACAACAAGGCAAAGGAACGCGGCATCCGTATGGCTGACTGCCCTGTAACCGGCGGTGACATCGGTGCCCGTAATGCCACTCTTACCATGCTTTTTGGTGGCGACCGTGATGTCTTTGACGACCTTGCTCCTGTATTAAAGGTACTGGGTCCTCGTGCCGAGTACTTTGGTCCAGCCGGTAACGGTCAGCTGACCAAGGCCTGTAACCAGATTGCTGTAGCAACCACCATGTTCTCCACCTGTGAGTCCATTGTCTTTGCACAGCGCATGGGCCTTGATGCAGCTCAGGTTATCGATACCATTTCCCAGGGCGCAGCCGGTTCTTTCTCCTTAAAGAGCTACGGACCACGTATCTTAAAGGGCGACTTCAATCCTGGCTTTAAGATCAATCACTTTATCAAGGACCTGGATATTGCTCTGCGTGTCTGCAGCCAGAAGGGTATCAGCCTGCCAGGTGTTGATCTGGCCCGCAAGTCCTTTGGCATGTTAAAGGAAATCGGTAAGGGCGAACTGGGCACCCAGGCACTCTACCTGTTCTATTCCTCTGTCATGCTGCCACACGACTCCGATGACAGCTCCAACAACGATCTCAAGTAATCTCACCAGGCAGGCTCCCGCACTCCCATCCGGCTGCCAATAAGCCTGACTGGCTTTCAGGCCGGAAGAGCGCAGGCAGTAAGACCAGCTGTCAGCCAGCCCATCAGTCAGCCAGACCTGCTGACCTCAGGCCAGCCAGCACTAAGACCTGCAGTCATGCTATATGCCTGCTGCATGGCCACTACATTGCCGGCACATGCCTGTGTCCAGCTGTGCAGTTATATGTGCATGTGTTTAAGACTGCAACGGCAGCAGCACCTGTACTGCATTTGAAGCAGCTGCCTGGGCGCAATGCGCCTGGGCTTCAAATCCCGCTCTGTTCATGACAGCAGTTCATGGCCAGGCGGGATTTGTGCTTTATGGTCCATAAGAAGATCTGCCCGGCCACCGCCTTTTAAGCCCTGCATGGGCAAATGGAAAGCATGCCGCGCCAACTCTCCAGGCCGGATATGCGGACATGGAATGTCATAGTCTGCACGCTCTGCTGCAGGCCGTATTAGAAGCCGTAAGCGCAAACCTGCCAGCTTTTCCTGCACCTGAAACAGTTGCAGCAGCCACAATTACCGGTGCATAAAGGCGGTGATAAGCTGGGCTGAGCGGTTCATTAATGGCTTGCCATGGTATGCCGGGCTCTTACCTTATGCCATGGCAGTAATCAGGTTAGTCAGGTCATTGCAATAGCCACTGTCCTGAGATGCAGGCAGTACTGCGCTACAGGACGCTCCTGACCATATCTGGCTCAAGGCCTTATCTGATTGGCTTCATAGCCTGCAGCATCGGCAGGACCATGTGCTACAAGTGCTGCAGGGGCGGGCGCCGTGAGGCGGCCTGGGGGGTACCGGTACGTCGGCCTGTCATGTTGATGGTCCGGGCGATGAAGATGGGAATTTGGTGAGTGAGCAATGTGGCCGTATGGCAAAAAATTAACGTTTAAATTTGTCAATTTGAATCGTTTACGGGGCTCAGGCTGGCGCTGCCATGAGATATGCACAGGGCTGACGTGCTACAGGTCATTCCTTGATATACCTTAGAAAAGGGCAGGTGTGGAGAGCGCCATGCCATGCCCTGCAATTATGGGCACGTGAACGTTATTGCGATTAAATGAGATGCACTTTGGCTTGGCATGGAATCGGCATTAATATCAATAAAAGATGAAAAATAAGCCATAATTATATGCCCTGCAGTGGTGAGTTACTAAAGGCAGTAGCACCAAAAAGTACCAGAAACAGAGTGCGTGTTCGTGCACGAAATACCGAAAAGTTCGATCCTGGTCACGTATGTGAGAAGTTATTGAGGGTTTTTCTCAACAGGTGGGGTAAGATGCCAATGAAAGGTGACATCAGCTCTCATAAGCGACATTATGAGATGGCCTATGGCATAAGCCTGCAAGGACAATATTCATGTCTGTCGGTATTGCACACTGAGGTCACCTTAAGCTGTGGTCTGGCACTTTCTGAGCTGATGCTCTGTTCTTAAATGCTGCAGAGGTGCCCATATCATTTGCCCTGTTGCCCAAATCCTCATAAGTCCTCAGGTCTCAGGCCTGACACAGGCCTTACCCCTGAACTGGCTTTAACCTGCCGTGCGCAGGTCCCGGACATGTCCTAGACAAAACATGGCCTGGTATTAGACCAGGACTGGATTATGTACACAAGATTTTCCATGGACGTCTGGTGAAAGTGGCGTCCTGAAATTACAGTCCATCCATCCTGTTACTCGAGCAGGTAAAGCGGCCAAGCCGGTCTTGATGCCAGGACAGCCTGTAACTTGAACAGGTAAAGCGGCCGAGTCGGGCTCGATGCCTGGCCGGCAGTAATGGCACAGGAGCTGACATTTACACCAAAGGCATCTGTCGGTATGAAGACCTCCTTGCTTTGAGTAATGCTCGTGAGTGACAGGACTGTAAGTAAGTGGCATCAAAAGAAAGATCGTGATTTTCTTTGCCAGCAGGGCTTAAGACAGTTGTGGTCTTAAAGCCCGTCCATGGCAGCATGACTGCCAGCGGAGCTGAGACAGGAAGAGGTTGCGGTCATAGGACCCGGAGAAGGTCGTCAGTCAGACTAACGGACAGACAGACAGACAGACAGGCCGGCCTGTCTGCGGGCCTGCACTTATGTCAGAAGCTGCATGTAAAACAGCGATGCAGCTGCACCTGCAGCTGCACCTGCAGCTAAAGTGCTGATGCAATTGCCACTGATGCTGCAAATGCAGCTGTCAATGAGCCGTTTGGGCCATGGCATTAACAGCTGCTGATATTGCAGTTGCTGATATGGCATGGGTATGTGACGGCAGGGTTGCAGGTTCTTAACAGGCCTTTGACCTGAACAGCACAAAGTGCTGACATACTGGTGTCTTGCTGAGATAACAGTGAAAGCGACACAGTCGGGTGGAAGACTGTGTTAGCCATATCAGGCTTCTGGCAGGGGATACGCTTTTGACTGGCGTCTGCCTGGGAAGACTGATGGAACTGAGTTTCACATTGAGGTTTTTGCTGCCTGTTACTGCAGCTGCGTTAAGCTGTGGATTTTTTGCGGCAGTAAAAGAAAGATTTGATATTGAGGACAGAAATACACGTGCAGCTGTCAGGCTGGCGGGGTGCCCGGTCTGGTCGACATTGCCAGCAGGCCACTAAAGTTTAGTCTGTATGCTGGATAAGCTGTCTTATGATCCATGGTCTAATTGTTGCTCCGGTCATAATGAGCATTGCCTGATGATGCTGTCCTGAAAACGGACTCAGCATAATTGCACTTTGGTGCAGCTGGGAAACCGTAAGAGGCCTGTCAGCCTTTTTCTGGCTTTGACCTCTGGGGCTTGTGGGCCCTGTTATTTGTTATTACGCCATCACTGCTGTGCCGGCCTGGTAATATGCATACTTACATATGTATTAATCTTCAGATGCATATTTACTGATTTACATGGGGCTGACAGGGCTGTCCTGGCCTTACACTTATGGGAGTTGTCATGCGTTTTTTCATTGATACCGCCAATGTAGAGGACATCCGCAAAGCCAATGATATGGGTGTTATCTGCGGTGTTACCACTAATCCTTCTCTGATTGCCAAGGAGGGTCGTGACTTTGCCCAGGTGATTGCTGAGATTGCCTCCATTGTTGATGGTCCTATCAGCGGTGAGGTCAAGCCAACTACTCTTGAGGCTTCCGAGATGATGAAGGAGGCCCGTGAGATTGCAGCCATTCATCCAAACATGGTGGTCAAGATTCCTATGACAGTAGAGGGCCTTAAGGCAACCAAAATGTGCAGAGCTGAGGGCATCAGGACCAATGTGACCTTAATCTTCTCTGCCAACCAGGCTCTGCTTGCTGCCCGTGCCGGTGCCACCTATGTATCTCCATTCCTTGGCCGTCTTGATGACATCTCCATGCCAGGCATTGATCTGATTCGCCAGATCTCGGACATCTTTGCTGTAGGCGAGATTGACTCAAAGATCATTGCCGCTTCCGTTCGCAACCCGATTCACATCATGGACTGCGCTCTTGCCGGCGCTGACATTGCTACTGTTCCTTATGCTGTTTTAGAGCAGATGACAAAGCATCCGCTGACCGACCAGGGCATTGCCAAATTCCAGGCAGACTACCGCAAAGTATTCGGCTGATCAGAAAAAAGCGTACTGATGTCTAAAAAGGCCGATCTTTAGATCGGCTTTTTTGGGCTTTTAGGCTAAAATCTAGGGACTTTCCTTTGCCAGGCAGTAATACAAACATTTTGGCGTAAGGCCCATGTCCCAGGACCGCTCTGCCCGTGCCCTGTTTTTACGGCAGTGCCCGGGCAGAACGGTTCGGAATTCTACCTGTAAAGTACAGTCTGAAGAGACTCAATCCCTGTTTTACTGCTATCAAGCACGTAAGGATCTGATGGCTCAGCCCTGTCAGGATCCCTTATGGTCACAAGACCGTACTGCATCTATGATGCAGGCCGGTATGACCACGCCTGTGGGATATTGATAACCATTAACAGGACAAAAGACGGGAGCTCCCAGACGGGCTTATTACACCTGCAGACTGCCTTCAGGCCGTAAGTTGCCTGCTTACCTGGTCATGATACCTTCCATGTTGCCATGGCTGGCATCTCTGGCCCGGCAGCAGAGCACAGCCATATACGGTAAGAACGGTCTGAAAGCGTAATGCTGCTGCAGCCATGCGCGACATGGCGCTGCACACATGGCTTCTTGCGGCCTCAAAGGCCTTACAACTGTGCTTATGATGCGGCGGTCATGCAGGTGCGGGCGTCTCATGATTATCCTGACAGGAAAGGATCATATTTTTCAGAGTTCAGATTTTCAGCCCCTGGGGGAGCACCATGTCTTTTGATAAGAAGAGCATAGCCGCAGCAGGCGCTGCCGCAGCAGCACTTGTAGTTATTGCCGGCGGTCCGGCCGTAAGTATTGCCAGTTATTCCACCGTTCTTGAGAAAGCCCGTGTAGGCATTGAGCAGTACATTGTTCACAGCGGCGGTCTGGAGCCAGGCAGCATTTCTGTTGCCTTCCATGAGCCTGGCTGGGGGCTGTTCAGCCACGATGTCACCATGGTTATTACCGATGGTGAAGACAGCGTTGCTGTTCCAATGAAGATTAATGCGGGCTACGCCAGATACAATATCGAGTTCGATCTCATCAACGCCCGCATTAACAGAGAGAATGCTCTTAAGTTTTACGAGCTCGATGACATGACTGCTCTTGAGGCTTACGGTACTGTAAACCTCCTCAATGACAAGCTGACCTTTACCTCCAACGGCAGCTTTCTCAACGATGACAAGGCTTTAAGAGCTCTGGCTGACAGCCGTGCTTTTGACCGTTTCCAGAAGTTACAGGCCCAAAAGGCTCTGGAGAAGTCCAAAGCTGAGGCTCAGGCCCGCGCTGCAGCAGCCAGGGCTGCCGGTATTGTAGAGCCTGCTCCTGCCCAGGCAGCTGCTCCAGTTGCTGTTGCCCGTCCATCCACTCCAGCCGCTCCAGGCCCGGCTCCAAAAGTTTCTCCATATGCTCAGGCTCAGGCCAATGCTCAGAAGCTCAGCCAGGACGCCGCAGCTGCTGAGGCTGCAGCTACAGCTGCCCAGACTCCAGCTGATCAGAGCTCCGAGGGTACTGTAAGCATTGCTCTTGGCGGTAATGATAATGTTAAGGCTACTGTAACTGTTGACGGCCAGACCCGTGAACTGATGACCAGGACT
This sequence comes from Anaerobiospirillum sp. NML120511, assembly GCF_023050955.1. Lineage (NCBI taxonomy): Bacteria > Pseudomonadati > Pseudomonadota > Gammaproteobacteria > Aeromonadales > Succinivibrionaceae > Anaerobiospirillum > Anaerobiospirillum sp. NML120511. Next base: position 56,677 of record NZ_JALKIK010000025.1, on the reverse strand, counting down.
AATGTCAAGGGCGACGTAATCGAAGTCATCATTTCTGATGACAAGAACGCCAAGGCTCAGGCTGATGCCCAGAATACCGCTGGTGCTCAGGCCGAAAGTGCTCAGACCGCTCAGGCTCAGCAGGCAGTATCTGCACCTGAAGGTGCCACTCAGAATGCTCCAGTAGCTGAGGCTGCTCAGGCCACCGATGCCACCGCTGACAATGCCCAGACTGCCCAGACCACCGATGCCGCCGCTGACAATGCCCAGACTGCCCAGACCACCGATGCCACCGCTGACAATGCTCAGACTGCACAGGCTGCTCCTGCCGCTGCTGCTGAGGCGCTTCCAGTTCACACCGGTCCTGTTATTGACTTCCAGATGGATCCTTCCTTAAGCATTGAGGAAAATGCTGCAGCCTTTGTAAGCCTGCAGAACAAGGCTCTGATGGATGAGGACAAGAAGAACCACGAACTGTTAAATGCCATGGCTGCTGAAGAGTATGCCAAGCTGGTCAAGGAAACTGGTTTTAAGAACTCCGGTTCTTTCACCTTAAGCCTCAATGCTGATACTGCAGAGAATATTCACACCAATATTTCCGTAGACAGCTTCCACCGTGACGGCTCCGGCTTTACCAACCTCAATCTTATTGGTGAGAACACCGGTATCGTCAGCGTAAGATCTCTTGGTCGTGGCGAAGCCGCCATTGGTCAGATCTACCAGGTAGAGTTCGACAAGATTTCCCGTGCCTCTGATGTAGTACTCAAGGCCAGCGGCAACCGTCCAGATGCCAAGGGCATGTTCGACCTGAACTACCTGTTCAAGACCGGCACTTACAATGAGTTCCGTGACATCAATGTCAGCGGCAAGGTAAAGGGTCTGAACCTTGATCTGTTCAACAACAAGGAAGGCAGCATCTATGCTCTGGGTGATCTCATTGAGCGCAGCGGTATGGGCATTACCTTTGACAAGGGCTCAAGCTATGTTCAGCAGATTCATTCCCGTGCCAGCAAGTGGACTCCAGTTGAGGTTCGTGATGTAACCGTTAACTTCGACGGTGAGCTCAACCTGCCAAAGGACAGCTCCAGCTTCCTCATGCCAGCACCATCCGGCAAGATCAACATCGATATGGACGTTGATGTAACCACTGTTGCTGATCCGGCCTTTATCTCTGATCCTGATGTTATCAAGAGCTACAACGTAGAGAACGGCCGTTCAACCGGTGTGCTCGAGTTCACCAAGGACGAAGAAGGCATGCTGTGGATCAAGCTCAACGGTAATCCTGTTTTCTAAAGCAAGGCAATATAAGGCAAAGCACCATGGCCCAGGGCTGACCTGAAATCAGGGGCAGCCTGTGACCAGGCGTTGCAGCCAGCTGCGCTGCAAAACAGGCGCAGCTGCCATGAAGACTGCGTAATTGCCATTACTGTCGCATCTGCCTGGCCTGCATCAAAGCATGACTAAAGTCATTGCAGGCAGGCTGGCAGTCCCTGTGAGAGCAAGAAGCAACAGCAAGGGAGTAAAGCCCGAGAGGGCCTGACTCTGACGGCCGCTGAACTCATGTTCAGCGGCTGTTTAGCAATATGAAAGTGCATTTTCTGCTGCATTGATGCAAATGATTTTCGTCACTGGCTGCAGCAATTGAGAATGCCCCGGCCTGGGCATACAATGGTGCCCGGACTGGCCCCTGAAATTTCCTGAACTGACTGCCAACGGCTTAAAAGCAACAAAAATGCACAGCCGCCAGGCACAACTGCACCGGTGCCCCATGTCGCCACAGCGCGCGATGCCGCGCAGCAATGCTACGCATCCCCTCATCGCCAGGTACTGACGCGAAAGACGCCACAGCGCACGATGCCGCGCAGCAATGCTACGCATCCCCTCATCGCCAGGCACTGACGCGAACGACGCCACAGTGCACGCTGCCGCGCAACAATGCAACGTATAACCTCATCGCCAGGCACTGACGCGAACAACGCAACAGTGCACGCTGCCGCGCAGCAATGATACCTGTAGCCTGGAGCGATGCCTGGCATCGCACAAAGCTTTCAGTCAGCGTAGAGCGCTGCATGGCCTCATTCTGCTGAACAGGCATACAGTCCATTGAGCAAGCGAACAGTACCCTGAGCAGGCGTAGCGTTCACTGACATTAAGTCAGGCCATTGTCTGGCACAGTTGCACAGTGCATTGAGAGATTTCAGGAAGTGTAGTTAAAAATTTTTTAAAGGAGCTGCCCCGTCCGTCTAATCAGCGGACAGGTTACTGTCGTTCCCAGTGCGGGAGCGGCAGCGACCGGGTCAGCTCCTTTTGACTGTATGGCCCTTATCAGCACAGTGCGCTCTGGTTCAAGCCCTGGCGCCGCCGGCAGCGCCGCAGCTGCAGTCTTACCCGGCTACATTTGCAAGGCTCAGGGCAGCCACAGTCATGCCATGGCAAATGCCAGAGCAGATTATGCCTGTCAACAGCCGGTGCTGCGGCTCAGGGCTTCAGCCTGCAGGTTTAGTAGAATGAGCCTGAAACTCAGGCCAGATAATGTTGTTCATTCCAGGAGTAAACATGTCCGAATATCAGCAGTTAGCTAATGCGATCCGTGCTCTGAGCATGGACGGTGTTCAAAAGGCCAAATCTGGCCACCCAGGTGCTCCACTTGGCATGGCTGATATGGCAGAAGCCTTATGGCGTGGTTTCTTACACCACAATCCAAAGAACCCTCATTGGGCTAACCGTGACCGTTTTGTGTTATCCAACGGCCACGCCTCAATGCTTATCTACTCTTTATTACACCTCACCGGTTATGACTTAAGCATTGACGATATCAAGAACTTCCGTCAGCTCGACTCCAAGACCCCTGGTCACCCTGAATATGGTGATGTTCCAGGTGTTGAGACCACCACCGGTCCTTTAGGTCAGGGTCTTGCCAATGCCGTCGGCTTTGCCATGGCTGAGCAGATGCTGGCCGCCGAGTTCAACCGCGACGGCATGAACATCGTTGATCACTACACCTATGTGTTCATGGGCGACGGTTGCTTAATGGAGGGCATCTCCCATGAGGCCTGCTCCTTTGCCGGTACTCTGGGTCTGGGCAAATTAATCGCCCTGTATGACTCCAATGGTATTTCCATTGATGGTGAGGTTAAGAACTGGTTTGCTGACGACACTGCAAAGCGCTTTGAGTCCTACCACTGGCATGTTCAGGAAGTAGACGGCCACGATGGTGAGGCTATCCGCAAGGCTATTGAGGCTGCCAAGGCCGAGACTGCCCGTCCATCACTGATTATCTGCAATACCACCATTGGTAAGGGTTCACCTAACAAGCAGGGCAAGGAGTCTTCCCACGGTGCACCACTGGGTGATGATGAAATCGCTCTGACCCGTAAGGCTATTGGCTGGGATCACCCACCATTTGTTATTCCTGAGGACATCTACGCCAAGTGGTCTGCCGTTGAGAGCGGTGCCCGCCTCGAGCAGGAGTGGAATGACCTCTTTGCCCGTTACAAGGCTGCCTATCCTGAGATGGCCAGTGAGTTTGAGCGCCGCATGAGCGGTGAGCTGCCTTGCGATCTCAAGGAGAAGGCCATGGCATGGGCTAAGGATCTTCAGGCTAACCCGGCCTCTATCGCTACCCGTAAGGCCGGTCAGAATGCCCTCGATTTCTTCGGTGCCCTTCTTCCTGAGCTGGCTGGCGGCTCTGCTGACCTGGCTCCATCCAACCTGACCATGAATAAGGCTTCCAGGTCCTTATTACCTCACGCTATTCAGGGCAACTATGTTCACTGGGGTGTGCGTGAGTTCCTCATGTGCGCAGCCATGAACGGCATGATGCTCCACGGCGGCTTCCGTCCATATGGCGGTACCTTCCTTATCTTCTCCGAGTATGCCCGCAATGCTATCCGCATGTCCGCTCTGATGAAGATCCCAACACTGTTCGTATTCACCCACGACTCTATCGGTGTTGGTGAGGACGGCCCAACCCACGAGCCTATCGAGCAGACCGCTACCTTACGTCTGGTTCCAAATCTCGACACCTGGCGCCCATGTGACCAGGTTGAGACCGCTGTTGCCTGGACTGTTATGGTTGAGCGCCGCTGCGGTCCATCCAATGTTATCCTGTCACGTCAGAACCTCGAGCAGCTGCCACGTACTGACGCTCAGATTGCTGACATTGCAAAGGGTGGTTACATTCTTAAGGACTGCGATGGCACTCCAGACCTTATCTACATTGCTACCGGTTCTGAAGTTTCTCTGGCTTTCCACGCTGCTGAGGAACTGGCCAGGGAAGGCAAGAAGGTACGCGTAGTCTCCATGCCTTGCTGCGAGGTCTTTGACCGTCAGTCCCCTGAGTACCGTGAGCAGGTTCTGCCATCTGCCGTACGCAACCGTGTTGCTGTCGAAGCCGGCTCTACCACCACCTGGTACAAGTACGTTGGTATGGACGGCAAGGTACTGGGTATTGACCACTACGGCGCCTCCGCTCCAGCTGCTGAGCTCTTCAAGCGCTACGGCTTTACCGTTGAGAACACTGTTGCCTTCGGCAAGAGCCTCCTGAACAAGTAAAATCTCGCAGAGACCGGCCATACAGTGGCCGCCTCTGCACGCGCAGCGCTTGCGCTGCATGCCCCAAAGGCCCCGGACCTGCTGACGCTGGACTGGGGCCTTTGTCATTATGCCCCGAAAAAGATCAGCAAAATTCAAACACCAGAATAATACCAGAACCGCTCCTGCCACCCTGTTCACAAAAACAACCGCCGCTCAAGCAGCCGCAGGCAGCCTGCACAAACAGTTGCGCAAAATAAGAAAAATAAAACTAAAAGGCAATGACAACACACAACCATGCCATAGTAAAAAATGACAGTTTTCAGGCTGTTCGGAGTGATTTAAGACCGTTGTAGGGAGGATTTGAAAGGATTATCAGCAAAAATGGCAATTCAAAGGAAAATTGAAAGCCATCATGAAAGAATGAAATCGCGGATTTTAGAAAGCATTAATATAAATCCAATAAAAAAGGCGGGTTGCAGCCCGCCTTAAATTAAAGAAAGAGAGAATAATGGAAATCTAATTAGCCCTGACCTAAGAGGTTAATGGCAATAGTAGGGCGCTGGTTGGCCTGTGCCAGAACGGTCTGGGAAGCCTGCTGAATAATGTTATTCTGGGTCAGCGCTGCAGTCTCAGCTGCGAAGTCTGTGTCACGAATTCTTGAGCGGGCATCAGCCTCATTTTCAGAAATGGAAGCCTGGTTACGAATAGTGCTCTCCATTCTATTTTGTAAAGCGCCAAGTCCGGCGCGCTTTGAATCAACGGCCTGAATTACCTTATCAATATTAGCCAGAGTGTTGGTGGCTAAAGAGGCTGTGGAAATGGTCCAGCGAACTTCAGATTTAGCAGTTCCATCGATAACAATACCAGCTCCACCTGCGTTTTGAGTTCCAGCTGCTTTTGCTTCACCAAGTCCAGCCATTTTTGCCAATCCAGACATAGTAAATGGATCTTTCCAGTCAAGTTGCAGAGTGTCATAGGCATTAGCTCCTACCTGGAAAGTAATGGTACCGCCTTTGTTTGCAGCGACACTTGGAATAAGGCTGTTAGAGTTTTTAAGCCAGGCATTAGCATTTGTAGTGTCTTTTGGGCCATTGAGAACAGTGGCACCTGCAAAGGTGGTCTGACGGGCAATACGGTTAATTTCCTGAGAGAGCTGAGTAACTTCTTCCTGGAGAGCTTTGCGGTCAGCAGTAGAGTTGGTGCCGTTTGCGGCCTGAACTGCCAGCACGCGGATGCGCTGCAGCATGTTAGTGGTTTCGTCCAGGGCACCTTCGATGGTCTGGGCCAGAGCGATACCGTCATTGGTGTTGCGGTTACCCTGGTTAAGGCCATTAATCTGGGAAGTCAGTCGATCGGAGATTTGCAGACCGGCAGCATCGTCTTTGGCAGAATTGATTCTAAGACCTGAGCTCAGTCTCTGGTATGAGGTATTTAAGGCGAGAGTGCTGTTTGCCAGTTTGCGCTGCGCATTGATCGAACTGACATTGGTATTTACGTAAAGTGCCATAGTGATTCTCTCTTCGTTTTATAACGCAGGTTCTGGTGAACCTGCGGAAGACAGTTTAGTTTCAGTCTTAATAAGGTGATACCTGCAATAGAGCATGGGACGTGCCAGGTAGAGCCGGGAATCAGCTAAAAGGGCTTATAAATAAGCCCTGTGCAGATAAATAAAGCATTATGCCGGGAAGGACTCCATTACATTTTGTGATTTAGCTAACTAAAACACCCTGGGAAGTGTCAAATTTACTTGAACCAGGGGAAGGCAAAAATGGAGAAACTGCCAAAAGTTAAACAAAAATGACAGAAAACAGCTGAAAACCATCAGAAAATGCAAAATTGAGCCATATTTCTCCAGATTTTGGGCACTCACATAGCTGATTACCTGGACATAAAAATACTCGCTAAGAGGACAGATCTGCCATTAACCAAGTAAAGGCAATATACAAAACAAAAAAAGGCGGGTTGCAGCCCGCCTTGAATGAAAGAAAGAGAGAATAAAGGAAATCTAATTAGCCCTGACCTAAGAGGTTAATGGCAATAGTAGGGCGCTGGTTGGCCTGTGCCAGAACGGTCTGGGAAGCCTGCTGAATGATGTTATTCTGGGTCAGCGCTGCAGTCTCTGCTGCGAAATCTGTGTCACGAATTCTTGAGCGGGCATCAGCCTCATTTTCAGAAATGGAAGCCTGGTTACGAATAGTGCTCTCCATTCTATTTTGTAAAGCGCCAAGTCCGGCACGCTTTGAATCAACGGCCTGAATTACCTTATCAATATTAGCCAGAGTGTTGGTGGCTAAAGAGGCTGTGGAAATGGTCCAGCGAACCATGGATTTCGCAGTTGCGGCAGAAATAACAAGGCCATTAGCTCCAGCGCCTTGTTGTCCTATTTGTTCAGCTTTACCGATGCCTGCCATTTTAGCCAATCCTGACATTGTGAAAGGATCTTTCCAGTCGAGCTGTAAGGTATCATAGGCATTAGCGCCTACCTGGAACGTAATAGTGCCGCCTTTATTATTTGCTACGCTTGGGATAAGGCTGTTAGAGTTCTTAAGCCAGGCATCGTTACCTGTAGTAAGTTTAGGACCATTGAGTACTGTAGCACCTGCAAAGGTGGTCTGACGGGCGATACGGTTAATTTCCTGAGAGAGCTGGGTAACTTCTTCCTGGAGAGCTTTGCGGTCGGATTCAGAGTTGGTGCCGTTTGCGGCCTGAACTGCGAGCACACGGATGCGCTGCAGCATGTTGGTAGTTTCGTCCAGGGCACCTTCGATGGTCTGGGCCAGGGCAATACCGTCATTGGTGTTGCGGTTACCCTGGTTGAGGCCGTTAATCTGGGAAGTCAGTCGATCGGAGATCTGGAGACCGGCTGCGTCGTCTTTTGCAGAATTGATTCTAAGACCTGAGCTCAGTCTCTGGTATGAGGTATTTAAGGCGAGAGTGCTGTTTGCCAGTTTGCGCTGCGCATTGATCGAACTGACATTGGTATTTACGTAAAGTGCCATAGTGATTCTCTCTTCGTTTTATAACGCAGGTTCTGGTGAACCTGCGGAAGACAGTTTAGTTTCAGTCTTAATAAGGTGATACCTGTAATAGAGCATGGGACGTGCCAGGTGGCGCCGGGGATTAGCTAAAATGGCTTATAAATAGGCCCTGTGCAGATAATTAAAGCATTATGCCATGAAGCACAGCATTACATTTTGTGATTTAGCTAACTAAAACCACCAGGGAAGTGTCAAATTTACTTGTACCTGGGGATGGCAAAAATGGATAAACTGTCCAAAAATAAACGAAAACGACAGAAAACAGCCGAAAATCATCAGAAAACGCAAAAATGAGCCGAATTTCTCCAGATTTTGGGAACTCACATAGCTGATCAGCTGGCCATAGAAAATACTCGCTAAGAGGACAGATCTGCCATTAACCCAGGTAAAGGCAATGTACAAAACAAAAAAGGCGGGTTGCAGCCCGCCTTGAATTAAAGAAAGAGAGAATAAAGGAAATCGATATTAGCCTTGACCTAAGAGGTTAATGGCAATAGTAGGGCGCTGGTTGGCCTGTGCCAGAACGGTCTGGGAAGCCTGCTGAATGATGTTATTCTGGGTCAGCGCTGCAGTCTCAGCTGCGAAATCTGTGTCACGAATTCTTGAGCGGGCATCAGCCTCATTTTCAGAAATGGAGGCCTGATTACGGATAGTACTCTCCATTCTGTTCTGTAAAGCGCCAAGTGCAGCACGTTTGGAATCGACGGCCTGAATGACCTTATCAATGTTAGCCAGAGTATTGGTGGCTAACGATGCTGTTGAAATGGTCCAGCGAATCTGTGACTTGTTGGTGTTGTCATAAACAATGCCTTGTTTGCCTGCATTCTGAGTTCCGGTTTTGTCTGCAGCATTAAGTCCAGCCATCTTGGCAAGGCCTGACAGGGTAAAAGGATCTTTCCAGTCAAGTTTCAGAGTGTCGTAAGCATTAGCGCCTACCTGGAATGTGATAGTTCCACCAACATTATTTGCTACGCTTGGGATAAGGCTGTTTGTGTTCTTAAGCCATGGACTGTTGTTTGTTGTGTCTTTTGGACCGTTAAGAACAGTAGCGCCGGCGAAAGTAGTCTGACGGGCAATACGGTTAATTTCTTCGGAGAGCTGAGTTACCTCTTCCTGGAGAGCCTTGCGGTCTGCAGTGGAGTTGGTGCCGTTTGCTGCCTGGACTGCCAGCACACGGATGCGCTGCAGCATGTTAGTGGTTTCGTCCAGGGCACCTTCGATGGTCTGGGCAAGAGCAATACCGTCGTTGGTGTTACGGTTACCCTGGTTAAGACCGTTAATCTGAGAGGTCAGACGGTCGGAGATCTGAAGACCGGCTGCGTCATCTTTGGCAGAGTTAATTCTAAGACCAGAGCTCAGGCGCTGATAGGAAGTATTCAGGGCAAGAGTGCTGTTGGCCAGTTTGCGTTGCGCATTAATCGAACTGACATTTGTATTTACATAAAGTGCCATGACGATTCTCTCTTTGTTTTATAACGCAGGTCCTTTCGAGCCTGCGAAAACATTTAGTTTCAGTTTAATAATGTTATAGCGGATATAGAGCATGTGGTGTGCCAGGTCGTGCCAGGAACAATATAAAACGTCTTGTAAATAGGCTGCACTAAGATAAATATCAGAGGACTACCAAACCATGACTCGTAACTGGTCGTGATTTGTCTAACTAAAACAATCAGTGAAGTGTCAAATTTCCATGAGGAAATAAAAACAGCCTGGAAAGAAATTCCCCAAAATGGCAGAAATTTGCAGAAAAATCCCAAATATGGCTGAATATTTCAAATTTTTGGCATTTACGGACAGTTTTTGCCTGACAGGTGCAAAGTAACAGACAATAGCTTCATAAATGTTTAGAAAGCGTAATTAATTTGCAGGGGAGCTCTACTGTTATGAGCAGGGGACAGCCGGGCATCATGGCGCGGTAGCATGGCAGAAAGGGACAAAATCCGTAAGGAGTCCACATGGCAGGGGTGAATGCTGGGCACAAACAAAAAAGGCGGGTAAAGCCCGCCAGATAATAATTAAGAGAGAAGAATATGTAGCTGGTAAGTCTATTACTGTCCTAAAAGGCTCAGAGCGATAGTAGGACGCTGATTTGCCTGGGCCAGAATAGTCTGAGAAGCCTGCTGAATAATATTGTTCTGGGTAAGAGCTGCAGTCTCTGAGGCGAAGTCCGTGTCACGAATTCTGCTGCGGGCATCTGCCTCATTTTCAGAAATGGAAGCCTGGTTACGAATAGTACTTTCCATTCTGTTCTGTAAAGCGCCAAGCTCGGCACGCTTAGAGTCAACCTGCTGGATGATCTTGTCGATGTTGCCAAGGGTGTACTGAGCAAGAGAAGCCTTGGAAATAGTCCAGCGAACTTCTGCCTTGGCAGCATTTGTGGCGCCATCAACCACCAGTCCTTGTGTAGCATTTTTGTCCTGCTGAATATTTTTTGCTGCAGCGAAACCTGCCATATCAGCAAGACCTGAGAGGGTGAAAGGCTTATCCCACTGCATTGACAGTGTGTCGCCTGCATTTGCTCCTACCTGGAATACAATATTGCCTGAGGCACTGGGAATAAGGCTGTTTTCAACCTTTAAATGGTCCTGACCATTCTTGTTATTCTTACCATTCAGAACGGTAGCACCTGCAAAAGTGGTCTGGCGGGCAATACGGTTGATTTCCTGGGAGAGCTGGGTAACTTCTTCCTGAAGGGCTTTACGATCAGACTCGGAGTTGGTGCCGTTGGCTGACTGTACGGCCAGTACGCGGATGCGCTGGAGCATGCTGGTGGTTTCATCAAGGGCACCTTCGATGGTCTGGGCAAGGGCAATACCGTCATTGGTGTTACGGTTACCCTGGTTCAGGCCATTAATCTGAGATGTCAGTCGGTCGGAGATCTGCAGGCCGGCGGCATCGTCCTTGGCAGAGTTGATTCTCAGGCCTGAGCTTAATCTCTGGTAGGAGGTATTCAGGGCCAGAGTGCTGTTAGCAAGTTTGCGCTGGGCATTGATCGAACTGACATTGGTGTTAACGTACAGAGCCATAGCAATTCCCTCTTAAAGCAGGTATGCGGGACAGCATAATGGTCCCATGGATAAACATTGTGGAAGCCTGTTGATGAGCTTCATAAAACATTACTGAAGCTTTTAGTTATTGCTTTAGCACCATGTATGCCATATTACGCTTTGCCTGGTCCTGGACCATAGTTGTCGTGTGATCGTCAGATTTATTTAACTTGATATTTATGCCTTTTGACAGAAGTGCCCGGCGGGACAAGATTATTTAAAAATTTGTTGATGTGTCGAAGTGGCATTTTTTGCATCGACATAAATATGACTATTTCTGCCACCGGCGGCCCCTGCCTGGCGGTTGTATGGCCATGGTGGTGTCGTATCGATATGTGTTGTGTTGTGGTGTGGGGCTGGAATAAAAGTGATCAGCATTAGCTTGCCGGAGATCCAAAAGTTTGATTGAGCTCTAAATTTTGCACTTTTCCCATATTGGACTTCATGGGGCTGGCCAGATGGCGGTCTATGGCTGGTGCTTCATTAATGGCACCCGGCAGAGCCGTTATTTAGCCCTCAAAGTGGTAAAGATGCTATATCTAGTCAAATGGTGCAGGGCGGAAAAAACGGGCTTTCGGAACGCTTTTCCCTATGTTATGGAAAGTTGCAGGGGCGGGGTAACTTTGCTATTTTCCATGATATTTCTTATTTCTTACTGCCATGGCTTCCTTTTGCCTGGGAGCCATGCTGTTTTTCTAAGCGGCAGCACCATCTTTATAACCCGGTTCTCCCTTTTGCTCTGTGTCAGGGAGTGGGAAGCTATGATGGTGTATGGACTGAGATACGGCTGCTGCCGTCAGCTGCTTGCAGCTGCGTTAATGTTAAAGGCTGATGCTGACTCTTTGCTTTGCTGTTACCCCGGCAAGATCTGCTGGTCTTTATACAGGGCGGGCTGTTATTGCTGTACAAGATGATATGAGGTTGCTATGGGAGCTGGTTCGGATTTGCTGAACAACATCGAGTGTGAGTACAAGTTTGGACTTAATGGCAAGTATGCCGGTTCATTTTTTGAAGATCTGTGTGCCAAATTCAATGAGGTCATTGCTGTACGCTATGAGGAGCTCAGCGATGATTTCAAAAAGGCCCATGCTCTTGATGAGTTTAAGGCTGATGTCTCCATGGTTCGCACTGAAAAACTGTCCAATGAGTACTTTGATACCAGCTTTGACCATCTGTTCAAAGAGTTTCAGATGGGCCTGCGCATGCGTCGTTCCGATGCCGTTGCCGGCGTTGAGCAGACTGTAAAATTCAAGTCCAAAGTTGAGATGGGCGGTGCCTCACATACTCACGTTGAGTACAACGTGCGCTGTGAGCAGGACATGCAGTCTCCTGATCTGAGCCTGTTTGGCCCTGGTCAGCTTCCTGAAGGCCTCAACGACATTCTGGCTGAAAACCCACTTACCCTGCGCTACCGCAGCAACTTCCAGCGCTCTTCCATGGTTTTTACCGTACCTTACTTCATGTCCTTTGAGGTAGCTGTAGACCAGGGTGAAATCAATGCCGGCATCTGCTCCAGCCCGGTATCTGAAGTTGAGTTTGAGCTCAAGTCTATCGATCAGGCATGGCTTGACGCCAGCCGCGACAAGACCATTGTCGATCTTGATGACGTACGTTTTGAGTTCAGCTCCTTTATCAACGAGCTGCTGCTGATGATCTCCGGCTCTCCAACCGTCTATGTAGACAAGTATCCTGTTAACTACCGCAGCGTAGTCTTAAATCAAAGCGGCAAGTATGTAGCAGCCCCTGACCTTGACAATGCCGGCTTTGAGAGCGGTGCAGGCCACGCTGTCCATGAGATGCCTGTTACCATGCAAAAGGAGCAGTCCATTGCCAGCCTGCCTTTAAAAGAGGGTGGTCTGATTGGCATGGAGCCTTTATCCAAGCTGCGCCGTGCTGTGGTTCTGAGCGTCTTTGATCATGACAATCCAGGACGAGGCCTTGACTGTCCAGCTGATACTCCAGCTGTACTGTCCGTATCCCGTGGCACCCGTGTGGACTTTGAGACTTTCCGCGCAGCCTTGAACAGCTACAAGCGCGCTGCCAACCCAACTATCGAGCTTTACAACCATACCTCCTATGCCATTACTGAGGCTTTTACTCTGGCTGTAGGTCTGGCCAACCTCATGGGTACCCGTCAGCACTTCGAAGACGTGGCCATGATTATGAGGGAGGCCATGGACTTCTCCTGCAACCACAAGAAGTTGCGTATTTCTGATGAAATTCGTCAGAGCCATCGTGACCTGTGTCAGGATGCTGAACTGAGCGATCTGAGTATGCTTATCGTCAGTGAGTGCTCCAACATGTACCTTGAGTTCAACGTTAAGATGTGGTTTGAGCCTCTCTACCGTCACTTTGCTGAGGCTCTTGAGAACAAGGACTTCAACGTTGAGGACTTCAAGACCCTGATGCGCACTTCTGTCAAGAACAGCCAGGGAATCAAGATGGCCGAGTACATCGAGCGTGCCGGTTATATTCTCAGAAGAAAGTCCATGCTGCTAAACGACGACAACTTCAAGGGCAACAAGGGTCTGGCACTGGCAACCCAGTACCACATGCGTCGCGCCTGGGAAACCATCAACCTCGGCAGCTGATGTCGTCATCTGCTGATGACCCATTAGATACCAGCCCTGCATTAGCCCATCTGTCCAGCCTCTGGCTGACGGCATAGAGAAGTCGGCATGGGGGATCCAGCATGTGGATGCCATCCGTCGGAGCTGGCAAGAGAGGCTGTGCCTCCCCGTAGAATCAGTGACCATGCATGCATGCATGCATGTATGCTGCAGCTGTGCTGACTTTATATGAGCGCATGAGCAGTCGTCTGGCATGCATATGGGGCGTTTACCTGGACTTTGCCTTATGTTCTTCCTGGAAAGGTAATGTCCATGGTACTTTCCACTTTGGTGCTGCTTCATTGAGACCAGCATGGCCTGTCCGGGATATGGCTTAGGTGTTTACGCTGTTGTGCTGCGGCAGTCATCTGATATGAGAAATGATTAACGAATCACGATTAAAGCGCCTTTGCAGGGCGCTTTTTTATTAGCTGTATGTCTGAGGCGGGGGTTAACTTACGTGCAGGGTTGTAATGGCAGGGACTTTTTATGCAGTCAGTGAGTGGATTGAGAGGCTCTGACTGTTTATCTAGGATGACTGATGCAGCTAACTTTTTTAAATGCCTGGATTTGCCCTCAAAGGGCACGCATCCGGGCTTTTTCAATTGCTGCAATGGTGCTTTTACTATATAATATTTCTCACTTGAGGCAGATATTATCTGCCGGTAAACTCCGGAAGTATGCGGTTTTTTTGTATAAACTGGAAAGCGGCATAGAGCCGGTGCCTGGAGTTCGCGTGTGTGGATCCTGGCAAAGTTCTCATCCGTCATCATCCGGTGCTTTTTGCAACACCGGGCAGACCACAAACCTTAAAACAGGCAAAGGTCCTGAGATGATGGTTAAAAGTCTGAAATGACAATCAAATTTGAGGAATTATCGTTATGGCAGCAGTCAAGAAGATGGCCGACCTCGACCTGAAGGGCAAGCGTGTATTCATCCGTGCTGATTTAAATGTACCAGTAAAGGATGGCAAGGTTACCTCAGACGTACGTATCGTAAGCTCTTTACCAACCATCAAGTTAGCTCTTGAGAAGGGCGCTAAGGTCATGGTTACTTCCCACCTTGGCCGTCCAGAAGAGGGTGTATACGCTGAGGAGTTCTCCTTAAAGCCAGTTGTTGACCACATGGCTACCCTTTTAGACTGCCCAGTACGCCTCGTTAAGGACTACCTCGACGGTGTTGAAGTGAACGAGGGTGAGGTTGTGGTTCTTGAGAACTGCCGCTTCAACAAGGGCGAAAAGAAGAACGCCGAAGACCTCTCCAAGAAGTATGCAGCTCTGTGCGACGTTTTCGTAATGGACGCTTTCGGTACTGCTCACCGTGCTCAGGCCACCACCTATGGTGTTGCTCAGTTCGCTCCTGTTGCCTGTGTAGGTCTGCTGCTTGACGCTGAGCTCACCGCTCTGGGCAAGGCCTTTGAGAGCCCAGCCCGTCCAATGCTGGCTATCGTAGGCGGTTCCAAGGTTTCCACCAAGTTACCAGTTCTCGAGTCCCTGCTGGGCGTTGCTGACCACCTCGTAGTAGGCGGCGGTATCTCCAACACCTTTATCGCTTCCCAGGGCAACAATGTTGGCAAGTCCCTCTATGAGCCAGAGCTCATGGAGAAGGCAAAGGAAATTGCCGGCAAGACCAATATTCCTGCTTTCGTTGACGTAGTAACCGGCAAGGAGTTCGACGCTGCTACTCCTGCTACTGTTAAGAAGATCTCTGAGATCGCCGATGACGACATGATCTTCGACCTAGGCCCAGAGTCCATCAAGAACGTATGCGAAGCCATCAAGGGCGCCAAGACCATTATCTGGAACGGTCCTGTTGGTGTATTCGAGTTTGATCAGTTCTCCAAGGGTACCGAAGCCATGGCCCGTGCCATTGCTGACTCTGATGCCTTCTCCGTAGCCGGTGGTGGTGACACCATTGCTGCTATCCAGAAGTTTGACATTGAGGATAAGATTTCCTACATCTCCACCGGTGGTGGCGCTTTCCTTGAGTTCCTCGAGGGCAAGAAGTTACCTGCCGTTGAGATTCTTGAGAAGCGTGCTGCTGAGTAATTCAGCCGTATGCTGAGCCGATTCCCGGACTGTGAACCGGGCATCATGCCTGAGCCTGCGCAGTGGTAAAATGGATACCGACGGTGTCTGTGCCTCTTCGTGGGCCCCGGCCCAAATTGTCTCCGTAATGACCTACCGTGAGTGTGTGCCCGCTGAGATCAGTAAGAGACAAAACAATTAAGCATTTAAGTGCGCAACCAAGCGCCTTACTTTAGGAATTGACTTCAATGACCAAGATTTTAGATGTTGTTAAGCCTGGTGTGTTATTTGGCGAAGATCTCCACAAGTTATTTGCTGTTGCCAAGGAGAATGGCTACGCTTTCCCAGCTGTAAACTGCATCGGTACCGATTCTGTTAACGCCGTTTTAGAGGCCGCCAAGAAGGCTAACTCTGCTGTTATCGTTCAGTTCTCCAACGGTGGTGCTTCTTTCGTAGCCGGTAAGGGCATCAAGCTCGAAGGCCAGCAGGGTGCCGTTCTGGGCTCCATCTCCGGCGCCTTGCACGTTCACAACGTAGCTGAGTCCTATGGTGTCCCAGTTGTTCTGCACACCGACCACTGCGCCAAGAAGTTACTCCCATGGATCGACGGTCTGCTCGACGCTGGTGAGGCCTACTTCAAGGAGCACGGCAAGCCATTATTCTCCTCCCACATGATTGACCTCTCCGAGGAGTCACTTAAGGATAATGTAGACCTCTGCTGCAAGTACCTTGAGCGTATGTCCAAGCTTGGCATGACCCTCGAGCTCGAGCTCGGCTGCACCGGTGGTGAGGAAGACGGCGTTGACAACTCTGACAAGGACGAGTCCGCTTTATACACCCAGCCAGAGGACGTAGCTTACGCCTATGAGCGCTTAATCAAGATTTCTCCAAACTTCACCATCGCTGCCTCTTTCGGTAACGTACACGGTGTTTACAAGCCAGGTAACGTCAAGCTCAAGCCAACCATTTTACGTGATTCCCAGAAGTACGTAGCTGAGAAGTTTGGTCTGTCCGAGGCTAAGCCATTAAACCTCGTATTCCACGGTGGTTCCGGTTCTACCAAGGAAGAAATCGCTGAGTCCGTATCCTACGGCGTAATCAAGATGAACATCGACACCGACACCCAGTGGGCTTGCTGGAAGGGTGTAAAGGATTACTACGAGAGCAACAAGGACTACTTACAGGGTCAGCTGGGCAACCCAACCGGTCCAGACGCTCCTAACAAGAAGTACTACGACCCACGCGTATGGTTACGTAAGGGCCAGGAGACCATGACCGAGCGTGTACTCGCCGCCATGCAGGAATTAGGCTGCGTAGACTCCCTGTAATTCCTCATCTCTGCACAGTCCAGCTGCGTTCAGCACCGCTGTACTGACAGGGCAGCAGGCCTGCTTTGCAGGCTGCTGCCACCAGACAATAAAGCCCGAGGCTCGCGCCCCGGGCTTTTTGCGTCTTTATAATTTGAAACCGGACACCATTCAAATTTGAACCGCATTCGCCACTTAACAGTCCTGCGACCCGATCAATCTCGACACCATACGTAAGGATCAGGCAGCAGACAGAGCAAGTGCAGTGCCTTGCGCTGCTGACTCCTGCAACTGAAGTCAAATTACCATGGGCCATAACAGAGGCTGTCACTGGCTAAATGTGGCAGTCAATGAGCATGCTTGTGCATCGTAGGCGGACCATTGACTGGTCATTACTCAGTGTTGAGCCAGAGTAAAGGCCAGGCAAGTAGCGGCCATTTGACCAACACTGCATAGCCGGCAAGTTGTACTGCAGCCGGCATGGCAGAGTACTGGGTATGCCAGTGTCAGCCATTGGACCACCTCGGGATAGCCGCCAAGTTGTACTGCAGCCAGCATGGCAGAGTACTGGATAGGCCAATGTCGTCAATTGGAACAACACGGCATAGGCGGCAAGTTGTCCTTTAAGCAGCAGGGCTTATTATTGCCTGTGACGCAGCTCCTCTTTTGTAATGGGGCCAGTAAAAGGGCTTTTACATCCGGCATTCCTGTTTTGAGGCGACCTCATTAAATGCACAGATAATTGGGCCTCAAATACAGAAAAGCCCCAAAGCCTGTTACGGCTCTGGGGCAGAGTAGTAGTGCGAATCAGGTGCGAGGTTGAAAGCCCTGATTTAAAGGCTTTCAGCCTTTATTGCATTAACCTAATGCGGACATTAAGTAATTCAGGGAAGTGTTATAGCCTGCGATAGTGGTATCGAGACGGGCATAACGCTGACGTAAGTTGGCCTCATACTCTTCCAGGTAAGTGGCGTTCTCAGCTTCTTCCTTCTGGTAGTCCTTGAGCTTCATGTTCAGGGACTCTTCACGGTTGGACAGCAGACCGTTGCTCTTGGTGTAGTCGTCAACAATCTTGTTGAGCTCGGTCATAACACCTGGGTTCTTGTCATCCTTGCTGGCAAAGATGTTAACAACGGCGTTGAAGTTGTCCTTGATGCCCTCTTTGAACTTGGTGGAGTCGAGGGACATGGTGCCGTCCTTGTCGATCTTGATACCTACAGAGTAGATGTCCAGACCTGAGGAGTTGCCCTTAACCTTGGTCATGATGTTCTGGACCTGGGTCTTGAGGCCACGGAGCATGGAGTCACCGGCAAGCTCACCACCGTCGTAGTTGTTCTGACCGTCGGTGTAGGTGTTGTGCTCGTAGAGGGTGTCCATGGTGGAGATTAAGGTGTTGTAGGCGTTTACGAAGCCGTTCATCTTCTCTGTAACCTTATCAATGTCAGCAGATACGGTTACGTTGTTGGAGATGTAGCCACCCTTGTCGTCCTTCTCAGACTCGCGCTGTACGTTAATGGTCAGACCGGAAACGTTCTTGAACTCGTTAGTAGAGGAGGTCAGTTCCTGACCATCGAGATCGATGATGGCGTCACGGCCCTGAACAACGTCCCAATTGCCAACCTTATTGCCAGTCTGGCCTTTAGTGCTAACGTTTAACTTGGAGGTTTCAGCATTTGCTTGGGCACCGTTTTTGGCCTCGAACTTCATCTCGAATTCGGCATCCTTACCGGATAAGCCAGTGTCGATTACAAGCTTGTCGCCGTCCTTGGTGGAAACGGTAGTAGCGGTTACACCGAAGTCATTGTCGTTGATCTTCTTACGCAGAGAAGCAACGGTGTCGTCAGCAGCAACCTGAATCTTGATCTCACGCTTCTTAACGCTGCCATCGTCGTTCTTTACGTCCGGCAGAGTGATGGTGAGGGTACCTTCCTGGCCAAACTTGGTGCCGTCTTTGAAGGTCTGGGAGATCTTTTCGTTGGAAGCGGTCTGCTTAACAGCGATATCGTAAGAACCGTCAGCAGCGTCGTCCTTGGTGGAAACGGTGAAGAATGGGTTCTCGGTAGGCTGGTTGGTGGTTACCTTACGGGTGTTGAAGCCGTTGTCTTCGGTAAGGGCCTTCAGAGCCTTCTGGAAGTCGGTTAAAGCACTCTTTAACTTGCCAACACCTGAGATGGCGATGTTGGTCTCTTCCTTGCGGTAGATGACGTTCTTGTTGATCTGGTTTTTCTTGGCAGCAACCGATGCAGCAATAATGGACTCAAAGTCCATGCCGGAAGCGGAACCAGCGGAAGTAATATTAGATGGCATTTTGCACTCCTGAAAATTCGCACGCGTCCAGTCATAGCTACTGGAACTGTTGAGTACCAGGTCAAAGTCTTTTTCTCTGACCGCTTAGTTATTTTAACGGTTATGCCTTTTACGACTTTAGGGATTTTGCGCCGTGTTTTTCAGCTGCAATCCTTTGCCGTAAGCGGCAAACAAATCAGCTCCGGCAAGCTGTCAAACTACTATAAAACGTATGGCTGTGACGGCTCTTTTAAGGCACGCCATGACAGCTAATGCTGCAGAAATTAAGCAGCTTTATCCATCAGTAGTGAGGACTCTGTTCTGCTGTTTTCTGGCCTGTTTATCGTATTAGTCAGGCTCCCGCTACAGGGTGAAGCTTGGTGCTCCCTATAACTTATAGCCTGATTGATTCAAGAATCAAGCCAGAACTTCTGCCTGGGATCGGTGCGCAGGTACGTTACATGGATCCTGATCACAAAGACCGCAAATATGGGTATCAGTGAACAGTTCACCTTTTAACGGACCGCAGCCAACAATCTGAATACTGATGACACTCAAAGTTTGACCTTTTTATGGGAACCGGCAAAAATTTCCGTGTATCTATCTGAGGCTTGTAAACGGTTTTAAATAGATACACAAAGGCCATATTTTGCCCCGTTAAAGCGCCGTAATTTGTGAGAAATATATGCACCACAACGGTGATGCAACACAGCAAATACCTGGGATGCCATACCAAAACGTTGCACAACGCTCTGCTGAGGCTTCACCATGCCTTTGAGTCACCTTGAGTGCTGCCATGATAAGGGCTTGCAAGATCATTTTCATGACTCGCCCAATGACGAGCCCATGTTTGCAGGCGGGCCCATGAACACTTTTACACTTTCTCCTGGGTGACGCCGGGAACAGCTGGGAAAGGTATCACAGAATATTTTGTTGCTCTTGTTGGACAACTGCTTGTTCTCAAAGCCATCCTATAAGGAAAATACGCATTTATTTCACCTCCTGACGTGCTTTCTTTAAGTACGCCACTAGATGCACTGCAGGGTGATTTGCTGAGCGGTGTGTAAACGTAACCACATCACAGCAGAAAAGCAGCTATGTATGTCTATGAAATTGATAAATTCGGAGCATTGCCTGGACAATATTAACAGCATATGACATTGAAAAGCCTGTACTTGTCAACAAGTGTTTTAAGTGATCATGCTAAAGCAGCATATTGCTGAGCTGCTTCTTGGTGATGCATTACAAAATCATTGTACTTACAAGATGCTAAGGGGGCAGTGGCGGAGGTTGTGGCCATGAAATTTTGGAGCCTGGAGTGCTTTTGCCTGATTTGCAAGGTTTGCTGGGTTTGTCTAGGTTGGAAGAGGTTTTTCAGGTTTCAGGTCAAGCAGCAGGGTAAGGCAGTGATATTGGCAAGGATATGTAGCCGGTTTTGATTGCAGATGTATGTCATCAGAAACAAGCTCCAGTCAGATATTATCAGCTGGTAAGGCTGGGGCTGTTATCCAGCTAATGCAGAGGCTCATCAGGCAATACTATATTGTTTTGGAGATTATTAATCTAAATGGAGCGCACGCATTCGGTTCTGGCTGCTTCACAATGAGTGTGCTGTCCTGAAAGTTCGCACAGCATGGCTTGGATTGCATAAGGCTCTTATTAATCATGGAGACAGGTATTACAGTGATCACCTTGCTCGGTAGGCCTTTGCCGGTGCAGGACCTGGTTTTGCTGTACTGACAGGAGCGAAAGCATGCAGCAGGGCGGCTCAAGTCGGGGGCAGGGGTAGTGGTCGGGCTGTACAGTGACTGGATATGAAAAGGCCCACATTAAAGTGGGCCTTGGGCTGGCACGACAGCTGGCAGCAGAGCTGTCTTATCCTGTGACAGTTGCTGCTGCCTGTATAGCTCCGCAGATGCCTGGTGGGCGGCGGTGCCCTGAGATGGAGTTTTATCCTGTGCCGGTGTAACTGCAGAATTGAGCTGTTTGCAGACCGGTGCAATTTTCAGACTGGAGTAGATTGCAGGCCTGGTTAGAGCCAGCCCTTCTTGCGGAAGAACAGGTAGGTAAGTGCAGCTGACAGACCCATCAGTCCTATGGACAGAGGGTAGCCGTACTCCCAGTGCAGTTCAGGCATGAACTCGAAGTTCATACCGTACAGGGATGCAATCCAGGTAGGAGGCATGAACACTACTGCAGCCACAGAGAAGATCTTGATGATCTTGTTCTGCTTATGGTTGGTATAACCCATGGAGGCCTCAAGCTGGAAGTTGATCTTGTTGGCCAGGAACTGAGTGTGCGGAAGAATGGATTCGATATCGTTAAGCACTTCGTCGATACTGCGTTCCTGCTTGTCATCAAGGGTAGTCTCAAAGGACTTCTTGATAAAGCGCAGGGCGCGACGGGTATCGTACAGGGCCTGCAGAATCTGACCGTTGAGTTCTTCCTGGCGTACCAGCTCACGCAGGGTATCCTCCACGCTGTCATCACACAGGATCTGATCGGCGGTTTCATCCAGTACGCCGTAAGCATCTTCGATAAGGTCAGAGAGCTGATCTACCTTGAGGTCCTGCAGCTGCAGCAGAATATCCAGGGCAGAGCGGATATCAGCTTTGCCGTAGCGGATGTGATAGCGCAACAGACGCACGATGGACACTTCATCTTCACGGAAGGAGATGAGCAGATTCTTGCGGATGATAAAGGACATGTTTACGCCACGGGTATCATTGGCAAGACGCTGAGGGAAGAGGGAGAGAATATGCACACCGTCGGCGCCGATTTTAAAACGGGACGATGATTCCAGATCGTCCATGTCGTCTTCATCAGGCACGTCTTCAACGAAGAGCTTCTCCAGCCAGTCGCTTTCTTCCTCAGTGGGTTGATGCACATCGAGCCAGATTACATCTGAGGGTAAGGCGTCACCTGCAGTTACCCTTACCAGGGAGAGGCTGTTGTCATCATAGAGCTGGCAGGCTGTAATCATAGAAAAATCTCCTGTACTAAACAGCACAAAGGCTGTTGTGCACAGTGCCGTGCATACGTAAAAGAACAGGTTGGGCTGTGACCTGAGGCCGTCCCGGCCTGGTGTATTGTCCACCCGCAATCATGTCAGGACGCAAAGCCAGTGATGTATGGCAGCTTCAGCAACATACATGCTCAAGTGGGCAGATATGGCCCGCCCGCCAGCGCAGCAGCCTGGCGGCTGTATAAGACTGCTGTATAAAGCTGCATATATCGCATGCAAGCATGCATGCTTTGCATTCTCTGCATGGACCGGCCTGTCTGGCAATTTTGATCATGCAGACTGCATACTTTCACAGATTCATACGCCATATACTGTTGGCTGTTGTCAGCCGTGTCGTTGCGTCAGATGTGCCGGTGTGCATTGGTTAATGCCGCGACAGCAGGGGGTGATGACCCAACGTACCGCAGCTGCAGACACAGAGGAGAGCAGCCGACTTGGGCCATACAGATCCTTTCAGGTGCCGAACATGCCTCCTGAGCTCAGTCAGGAGCTGGTAACAGTTTCATCACAGGACCATGGTGCCTCGAGCACTGCTGTGCTCTGCCAGTATTGAAGGCAGGATCCTGCAATACATATAAGATAAAGAGCAGCACTTAAGGCTGGATATCATTACAACATCAGCAGGGGCATGTCCTCAATGGCATGTTCTCCTGACTGTATGGCAGCTAATATCCATGCAGATCTCAATGACATGTCAGAACAGGAATTTGACAGCGCAGTCAGGCTGTTACTCAGGTTCAGCCTGTGATGATCTGCTCATCATGCTCATCTTGAATGAAGTGATGAAAATACCGGGCTAAAGTTGTGGTCGGCAAAACATTGATTAATAAGCTTCAGAATATGGTTAGCAGTGCTGATACCGGACTGATACGAAGCTGTTGTCAAACGCCCCAGGTCAGTATTGGAACTGGCCAGAGTAACAGGCGCAACAGAAATCAGCATATTTCAGTCCTGAATTGTCTCATCAGATTTTGCAGTCTCTTTACCAAGGTCTTAGAGCAGGCTTCAGCGATAAGAAAGCATTCTGCCGCCTTGCTAAAGCGAGACTATGAGTCTTGCTAATGCACGACCATGAATTTTGCTAAAGCGAGACTATGAGCCTTGCTAATGCACGACCATGAATTTTGCTAAAGCAAGACTATGAAACCTGCTCAGGCATGGCTGGAGGCAGCTTAATCGCACAGTAGCAGGGTTAAGGGCAGAGATAAGATGAAATCAGTACAGTAGACAGTAGTCTGAGTCAGTAATCACAGGGTGGATTTGCTCTGGCAGAGAGTGCCAGTAAGTGAGCTGAGTAAGCAAAGCAGACATTAGAGCAGATCACTGTCAGGACAGTGTATGTTCTGCGTTAAGAAAACTTTAAGATGACAGGTTCAACTGACTTTTAGTTGCCTTAATGGTATGAGTGGATTCCAGGTTCAGGCGGATGCAGTACAGGCCTGAAGACGGAAGTCGGCCAGTCAGTTATCAGGAGAGAGATACTCCCTAAGGCAGGTAAAAGACAGCTGTCTTATCCTCAGCTGTGACCTGGAGTTTTGCCGATAAATGGCGCATAAATAAGCCATTTGCACCGGGTATGACATCAAGGCCTGCTATACTTTAGACAAAAGCCCCCCAAGTGTCAAACAAAAATTCCCCGCATTACAGCCTTTGTCAGCATGGCCTGTCCATGCCAGCAGACAAATGCACTTCCTGTTACAAACAATATTTTTCATATCGATTTTCCTGCATTATGACAGCACGTTTGACAGCAAGATTCTGCCCTGCAGGGGAGCTGCAAATAATGCCTTTTTCCTTGCATCTCCAGTCTGAAAAGGCGCCGGGATGGCCATGCCCTCATTATCTTATGCCATAAGCCTGACCAGTTATCTTAATCTGGCATCCATGGTTGCTCTTGCGCGGGCTACTCAGGATGCCCAGGCCCCTGACCATGACCCTTACCCATGGGCAATGGACCGTACACTTACTTTCACCTTATATGAGCAGCAACCGATATGACCAGACCTCTGGAGCAGCCAGTGTGCAGCAAAAAACAGCGGCCAGTTCCGACAGTCAAAACGGCAGCAAGTCAAGCAGTCATAAAGAAAGGAAAACATGACATGCCTCATTACGGCCAGCCCAATGGGCAGCTTATGACAGTGCCATTAGTATCTTATGCAGAGGTGGTACGTAGCACCTGTATGCAGTAGAACTATGCATCAGCATTGAACTATGGGAGGCTTCCGGATGCAGTACCCAGCTATGGTCATGCCGTGCCATGCCAGGCTGTGCCATGCCTTGCCAGGCTGTGCCATGCCATGCCATGCCATGCCGTGCCTGGCTGTGCAGTGCATTGCCGTGCCCTCGTCAGACCATGCCCGGGTAATGTTCCGTAATGCCTGCCAGGGATTTTGCCAGTCATTTTATGACTTGCTATCAGGATCATGACGTAACGGGCTATGATGCCCGTCGAGCTCTGTCCGGTCACATAAAGCGAAGTCACTACATGATCCGTTATGTTCCAGTTTATGTCTGAGTATGACTTTTCTGCTCTTTGTTATGGATGATAAAACTGGCAACAATTAGCATGTGGACCAATGATGCAGGGCAGAGATGGTCAACTTCCATATCAGCTTAAGATGAGGTCAGGCAAAGAACGACAAACATCAGGCAGTCAGCCACAATGTCTGCCAGCCAGCCTGTAAGTCAGCAATGGATCGGTTGAGTTGCTGTCAAAGGTATTTGTTACAAGTCCAGCATACAGATGCTGTAAGTAATCACCTGAAGGAAAAGCTTTTATAGGGGATTACTGCAGTTGCACGGGGATGACCATTGCAGTCGGCTGCAATATATAACTCCTTCCAGGTATGCCGTCGTCTTTTGTCAGCATGGAAATACTATGTCAGCGGCACAAAAGCCAGCTATGGCGGGCTTAGCGCTTACGCTTTGATGTTACTTGCACTTGTACAACTGTAAGCTTGAAGCATGCTGCATAAGCTAATCAGTAGTACATACTTCCTGTAATCATACATACATCAGTGAAAATGAACGCAAGCTTCAAGGAAAAAGGGCATGAATAGCATGAGCCTGTCAGGACATGGCGTAGCGAGCGGCTTATGCAGTTGATAATGATTTCCTCAAGGATAAAGAGCATCGTTTTGGGAGTGCTGCATGACTGAGTGGACTTATCTCTGCATGAATGACAGGTATTGCTGATTCCTGCATGCCGGCAGGGGCACTTTATATCTTCCTTTGCTCTGCATTTGTCAGCTGACCGCATAGCCGACTTGTGCTCAGCATATGGCAGCTGCCTGCATGGCCTACCTGTGCTCAGCATATGGCAGCTGCCTGTGTGTTTTATGGATGAGGGCTCGATGTATGAGTGTTATTGAGGGATGTTGGCCAATACTCGTGCTTCGACTCATGCCAGGATTCATGATTTTTGGGGGCGTGTTTCCAGTATTGATGGTCTGACGGATTGAGGGCTGTGGGGTCTGGCTGGCTCTGTGGCTTAAAGGGCAGGCTGAGGGATGGGCTGGTTTTATTGAAGCTGTCTGGCAGGGATTTTTGCTGGTAATTTCAATGATCCGGTCGTCTGCTGTTGTGACACTGCAGGACAATTAAGGCGTCATAACTGTTACTGGACGGCCAATATAAAGGCTGATCGGGGTTAAGACTGGATGGGTTGCCATGGCCTGTTTGAGGGACTTTTATAGAGTTTTGGGGATCAGCCATGACGGGGAAACAGGTTAATATGGTGTAGTTAACACGGTTTTACTGTCACTTTTGTAAAATTCGTATGTATAACTGTGAAACAGCTATGGTTCTGGGGCTTTATCCTGCATTTGTCCGATTAAATGGCTTTGTGATATTTTCTTGTGTGTAAAATGTGCAGGTATATAGTATAAATATGTGTAAAAGTATCTTGTAGCCAGGTGCAACGCTGGAGCTGTATAAGTTTTGCTAATACTAAGCATTCTGAGAAAGTGAAACTGGTATGTAGGCAGGTCTGCACTCCCGGCCCCGACTTCCGGGGGGTTGACGCATGATGACTTGGAAACCAGGTGGGATCCTGAACAGTAGAAAGGTCCGTTTTTATGACCGGCTTGATACACCATCAAAGGCTCTTTGCTTTAAATCGGAACATAGTGGATGGTACTTTTGGTCGAGATATTGACCTTTGCAGTGGCTGGCTTGGAAAGTTATGGTCTTATATTATTAAATATGCCTGACCTGCATGTACCTGCCGATATTTCTAGCTATGGTAAAGCATGAGCCTGACTTTTCTCTGTACTGAAACTGTCAGTCAGGGGGGCAGCAAAGGACCCCTGTATTGCCTGTTAAAACTGTGATAACAGGAGGTACTGGATAATGAAATGGTACAATTTGAGGGTGATACAGCTTAACAAAAACTTAACAATGCCCTGTTAGTCTTGCGGCAACTTTTGAGCCCTGTGGTATATTTTTTCATGCGGTCTCCCAAGGGGTAGCCGTATGATGTCCTGGCCGTCACAAGCAGGTTTTCAGGGCGTCAGAGTTAACGATTGAGCTTCTAGAGAATGCCTCTTAATGCCCGTCAGAAACAGTACTGACCGGCAGATAACAGCATCTTTTATTCTGTCCATGCTTTGAAAAGGCACAGCGCCTTTCTTCCTGACATCACAGCCTTGCAGACATAAGCCCGGAGTATATGACAGCAACATAAGACAATGTAGTTGTCTGGCAGCCATGGCACATGCCATGGCTGCCCTCCGGACTTTTTCATGTGTGCAATCTGCATAAGATGCCCTCAATATTAATGAGGGTATCTTGAAACTGCAGCAGGGCTGTCAGTGATCTGCCAGATCTGGCCGCTGATAAACTGTCTCTGAACCAGGTGTTCAACCTGCATGCTGTGGCATCTGATGACACTCAAGTCAGTCAGAGGCCGCAGCGGCAAGACTGGAACAGAGCGGCCCTGTCTCAGGCTGATAACACTCAGGAGTGCTGAGTAGCATGATGCAGGCAGGATGGAGTGGGACCTTACTGATTATGTCAGTTAAGCGCAGGGTAAAAGATACTGGATCTGCAGCCTGGCTTCAGGCCGGCTTAAGAGCGCCCCCAAAAAAGTGATAATACTTATGCTTGAATCAATTTTTGTTGTGCTGGTTGGCTTTTTGCTGCTGCTGGCGGTTATTGACCTTTTTGTCGGTGTTGCCAACGACGCCGTAAACTTCCTTAACTCAGCTGTAGGCAGCCGCATTGCTCCCCTGCAGGTAGTTCTGATCGTAGCCTCTATTGGTGTACTTATCGGTTCTACTTTCTCGTCGGGCATGATGGAAATTGCGCGCAGCGGTATGTTCAGACCTGAGCTGTTTACCTTCTACGACGTAATGATGATTTTCTGCGCCGTAATGATGGCTGACGTGTTACTGCTCAATACCTTTAACTCTCTTGGTCTGCCAACTTCTACTACCGTATCCATTATCTTTGAGCTGCTCGGTGCAGCCGTAATTGCTACGGCTTACAAGCTCAGCACCATGGGCATGTCTTACTCGGAGATCTTTGAGTACATCAAGACCGACCGTGCAGCAACCATTGTTTCTGCCATTCTTGTGTCTGTAGTAGTCGCTTTCTTCTCAGGCGCCATCGTTCAGTTCGTTCTGCGTATTCTCTTTACTTTCAGATTCCAGAATACCTACAAGTACCTTGGTGGTCTGTTCTTCGGTTTCTCCATTTCCTCCATTTTCTACTTCCTGGTAATGAAAGGTGCCAAAGGTGCCTCATTCATGAAGCCTGAGTACATTCAGTTCATCAATGACAACACCTCAGCCATTCTCACCTATATGTTTATCGGCCTTACCATTCTTGGTCAGGTGCTGGTATTAATCAGATTCAACGTCTTCAAGATTATTATTCTGGCTGGTACCTTTGCTCTGGCTTTCTCCTTTGCCGGTAACGACCTTGTAAACTTCATTGGTGTGCCTCTGGCTGCTCTGGATGCTTTCATGTTCTGGCTGAGTGCCGGTTCTCCTGATCCTCATCAGATAACCATGGGCATTCTCAATAATAATGCTCCAGCTTCCACCATTTATCTCATTATTGCCGGTCTGGTCATGGTGTTCACTCTCTGGACTTCCAAAAAGGCTCACCGTGTAATTCAGACTTCCATTAACCTCTCAAGCTCCACCCACGGTGAGCACGAGCAGTTTGGTGCCTCCACCCCAGGTCGTGTTATTACCCGTTTTGGTCTGGGTGTTTCCCGTGCCTGCCGCAACATTCTGCCTGGCTTCGTTCTGGCATTTATCGGCAGTCGCTATATCAAGCCGGATGTAGTCAAGGGCGAAGCTCCACTTCCTTTTGATTATGTCCGCGCCTCTGTAAACCTGGTTCTGGCTTCCATTCTGATTGCCTCGGCAACCACCTTAAAGCTGCCTCTGTCCACCACCTATGTAACCTTCATGGTCGCCATGGGCACCTCCTTTGCTGACGGCGCCTGGAGCCGTGAGTCAGCCGTATACCGTATCTCCGGTGTAATCACCGTTATTGCCGGCTGGTTTATTACCGCTATCTCTGCTTTTGCAGCAGCCTCCATTGTCTGCCTGTTCTTCTTTGGCGTCGGTGAAATTGCAATTATCATTACCATGCTCATCACATCGGCAGTGATTATCCGCAGCAACTTTGCCCGTGAGAAGACCTCTGATACCACATCTCTGGTACTTGAGGCCAAGGATGACAATGAGAAGGTTCTGGGCTCTATTGCCAAGGCCGTTCCTGTCTACTTTGATGCTCAGGTTGAGGTTGTTGACCGCGTACTTGAGAACTTCTTTGGCGACAACGAGCTCAAGTTAAGAAAAGACTTCAACAAGGCCTCCAATATCGAATACGATATTTCCAAGGTGCGCTCTGAGTACTACACCCTGGCAAATACCAGCTCCAACATGGGTGAGAGCAAGGTTACCAGTGATGCCAAGCACTTCTTCTACCTGACCTTCTCCAATATGCGTGAAGCCTCCAAGGCTATCCGCTACATGGTAGAGCGTGCCGTAAACCACATTGCCAACCGTCACACCATTTTCCAGGGCGAAATGCAGACCTCTTTGATGGACATCAATGCCCGTCTGCACATGCTTTCCCGTGATCTGCACCGTATGGCCGCTGAGCCTACAGCTGGCAATGTAGAGGCCATGGTAAAGCACGCCAAGAAGTTAAACCGTGATATCGACCGCTCCCAGGTTGAGCTGGTAAACATCATCAGCAGCCAGCATGTGTCCATTCACTCCGCTGAAATGTACTTAAGCTTCCTGCAGGGTATCCGTGATCTTGCCAACCGCTACGTAGCCGTAGCCATGCAGGAGCGCGCTCTTGCTCAGATCGTTGGTGGTTCAGTAGTAGATCGCAACCTCAACAACTCACAGATGCGTTCTCAGGTATTTGGCACCACTACCCGCACCGGCTCTGAGGCCATTGTTACCTCCTCAGTAGAGGAAGATGAGCGCAATGCTCCTCATATTTCCGAGGCTGCTGATGCTGACACAGTACCTGTTGCCAACAGTGCCGCTGCAGCCGCCGTAGCCGCTCAAACCGACGTAGCCACAGCAGGTGCCGTTGCTGCAGCTGCTGCTGCCTCAGACAGCGCCCAGGCAGAGCCTGCTCCAGCTGACGCCGCTGCTGCAGCAGCCGGGCAGGCTCAGGCCCAGACCGAGCCAGCCGCAGTCCCAGCTGCATCCGAGGCCACCAGCGAAGCTGCCCAGGTAGTCGTAGAGGGCACTGAGGGCAAAAAGGCTGACTAAGCCCCAGCACCGCTGGCTTTAGCCAACTGTGCACAGAGCGGTACCGTGCATGTGTACTGTACCGCCATAGTAAAAAGGCTCCAGGGTATGATGACCCCGGAGCCTTTTTGCTATTTGACACTCGAAGTTTGCTTAAGCACAGCCAGACCTTATGCTCCATACTGTCGGCCGAACTTCTTGCAGCCACATGCCTGAGAGCCCAAAAATGTTAACCTGACCGCATCCAGGGTACTGCAGCAGCCTGTGCATACCGTTCATCAGAGCGGGCCCGCAATCAGTACCAGCTTCAGGCCCGCAGACCTTCCCATTTACCGCCAGCCTGAACCGGTTCAACCGCAAAAGCCTGGCCGATTGTGTAACGTATTAGCTCCTGCGTTTCATTGTGGCGTGCAATCTACCTTTACACTTGCTTTAGCAAACTTTTTTCCTATAATAGAACGCACGGAAAGATGGCAGAGTGGCTGAATGCACCGCACTCGAAATGCGGCATACCCTCAAAGGTATCGGGGGTTCAAATCCCCCTCTTTCCGCCATCCCTTTCAGGCCGTCCTGGCCACATCAACAAACTCTCCAAAAAACTCCCCAACAAACTCCCCAACAAACTCATCCCCAAACCTTATCATCAAAACTTATCCAGCGGCCTCAAGGCATGCTGCGCTTTGTCACGTCCATACAAATCCTCTCCCGCAGCCGCAAGAGAATCTCCAGCAGGCAGCAAGTCCGTCTCCTGCAGGCAGCAAGCTGCAAAAAGCAAGCTGCAAACCAAAATGCTTTCTGCCCAGAACTACGGACCATCTCGCAGCAACAGACCACTCATTCATTCTCATCACCAGTCCTGGTCATGGCTCTCAGTGAGTAGCGAGTCTCGCTGAAAGCCTTATAGCCTGCGCGTTGCAGTGTTTGTTTAAGATGCACACAAATTACTTTGCCTGCCGGACTGCATACTGTGCTCAGACGTTAAAGTTTCGCTGAGTGTACAACCTGCAGGGCACGTCGGACATCAGCCCCTCTGCAGAAATCAAAAAGGCGGATAAACCCGCCTTTAATGATAATGAGACATATCTGGTTGCTTATCTGCTCATCAGATTCAGCGCAATGGTAGGACGCTGGTTTGCCTGGGCAAGTACAGACTGTGATGCCTGCTGAATAATGTTGTTCTGGGTAAGGGCAGCGGTCTCAGAGGCAAAATCTGTCCCTGATTCTGCTGCGGGCGTCAGACTGATCAGAAATCTTTTGTTAGTGGCGCGTTTTACATAACTGCAAAAAAGAAAAGCCCGGCAGGGCACATTTCCTTACCGGGCTTCAGGGCTGCAGATGTAACTGCAGCTCAGAAGCGCCGCCTTAGCGGCGTTTAATATATTTCAGTCAGCCTACTTTCTGCTGCGTGCAGCTGGCTTGGCAGCCTTGGCAGCTGGCTTAGCTGCTGCCTTGGCCTTGCTGGCGGCAGGCTTTGCTGGGGTCCTGGCTGTTGCCTTGGCAGCTGCTTTGGCTGGGGCCTTAGCAGGTGCTTTGGCTGGTGCCTTGGCCCTGGCGGCTGGTTTAGTTTCAGTCTTTACTGTCTTCCTTGTGGCAGCTGTAGCCTTAGCCTTGCTGGCAGCTGGCTTGGCAGCGGCAGTCTCAGCCTTGGCAGATGAGGCACGAACTGATGGCCTGGTCTTTGGACGGGCGGAAGCAGCTGGTGCCTTGTCAGCTTCAGCGGCGGCCTTGCGAGTACTGCGTACTGGCTTTGCGGCCTCAGCTTTGGCTGCGCTGGTCTTGGATGCTACAGGCTTTTTGGCAGCTGTCTTTGCCTTTGCAGGCTGCTCTGCTGCCTTGGTGGCTTTAGCGGTGCTGCGTGCAGCTGTTTTGGCGGCTGCAGCTTTAGTTTCAGTCTTTGCAGTATTTGCAGAGGTTGTCTTTGCAGAGGCTGTTTTGGCACTCTTGCTGGTGCTTGCCTTGGCAGCTGCAGTCCTGGTTGCGGCGGCTTTGGCAGGAGCGGCCTTGGCAGACTTGGAAGTGCTGGCCTTTGCAGCGGCTGTCTTTGAGACTGCACCTCTGGTAATTCGGGCTGAAGGCCTGGCTGCAGCTGTCTTTTCAGCACTGGCTGCGCCACGGGCGCTCTTTGCAGCGGTTGATTTGGACTTTGAGGATGCAGTGGCTCTGGTGGCCTTTGCCTTTGATGAAGCGGCTCTGCCTCTGGTTACAGGGGCTTCGTCCTCTTCCTCGTAATACTCATCCTCGTCCTCATAATCATACTCGTCCTCATACTCATCTGCTGTATTAGCCTTGAGTTCATCAGCGAGCATGCGCCACTGGCTGTTCTTGCCCTGTACGCTCTCATCAGTCTCGCCGGATACGAAGTGGCGGCGGGTGACCATATCCTGGTCCTGCTGCTGCAGTCTGAGCCAGCGGTTGTGGTACATAATGGCAGCTTCAGGAGACTTAAGTCCCAGGTACTCCTGCAGGGCCATCATATCAAGGCCCATATCCATCAGGTGCATGGCACGGCTGTGACGGAGCATTACGCAGGTAATTTTCTCTGGAATGCTCTCATCACTTTCACGGGCCTTGTTGGCAAACTTGTGAAGGATACGGTTAATACCAGTCTTGTGGAACTTGCTGTCCGGAGTGCTGGTGATTAACAGTGACTGGGCATCGGCATCAGGAGAGTAGCGGCTCAGGAAGTAGTTGAGCAGCTCAGCAGTCTCGTCACTGAGCAGCAGTTGACGGCGTGAAAGATCGCCACCACCAATGAATACCCAGAGATTGTTGTCGGCGTCAAAGACGAAATCACCAACTTTGACGTCGCAAAGCTCCTGGGAGCGGCAGGCGGTCTCATAGAGAATTCTAAGCAGCAGGCTCTGACGGCAGGTTACCTTGTTATCAGGGCTGTAAGCTTCGAGGATTTCCTCGATGTGCTCGGCGCTTAAGAATTCAAACTCAGGACGGGTTGCAGCACACAGTTTGATTTCGGTAATTTCCAGCATTGTGTCAGCACGGCCCATCTTGGTACGCATCATCTCGCGGGCAAAAGAGCGCAGCACGGACATGCGGACATTAAGGGTGGACTGAACAATCTGGCGAACGTCGATAAACCACTCCAGAAGTCCCTGGACAAATTCGGCATTGAAGTTTTCAAAGGAAAAGCTGTCGCTGTCTTCTCCAAGGCCCTCCTCAATGTAGCGGGCCATCTGATTGCCAGTATCTACATAGCAGGTGTAGGTGCTTTGCGAATAGGAATCCATGGCAGAAAAATGCTCGGCGACGAATTGTCGGAAGACGCCGATCAGACTGACGTTGGCAGCTTTTGTTTTGCTTTTGCTGCCGACTGTGGCTTTTCTCATGTAACCCTCCATAGGATGCCGCCTGCAGCGGCCTTAAGCAACTGTGTCAAATTCTGTAAAAATCTGCAGAGCGCGAACATTCAGTCATGCATCCGCAGGCAATATGCCTGTTAAGTCCCGTTACGCGGGCTGATTCGTCACGGAGCATGACATCGTTAACGACAGCGCAGTAGGCGCTGCCTGAATATCCGGCTGCAGATGCAACCGGTGAGGTAAAACTGGACTGTTGCGCAGGCTGCTCATAAAAGCCTGTGCGGACAGCTGGAGGTGCCCTGGATATTTGAAGCACCATTGGCCAGGCCTGTCTGGCTGTGGCCGGAAAATCTTTTGCACTGACTTCATGGAAATGCTTTCCATAGCGGATGTCAGTGCTGTGAAGTACTTTACATATGCAAAACTGTGTCTACCTGCATCAGTTAGCACCTGCTGGACTTATCACAGGCTTTAAGTTGTGGCTGCATAGCCTGTTGCATGAACAGCGCCATATTTGTACTTTTGTGGCCTGTCTTTGCGCGGCGTCACATTCTGGTTGCAGTGCCTTTACAGTCACTGCAGCTCTGCTGTTTTCCAGGCTGTATGTCTGGCCTATCACATGACAAGATGAAGCTGAAGAGCCGTCTGTAATAACAGCTGATCTGCCTGATACTATGGACTGAGTACCGTACTGTTAAGTCGTTTAAAAGCACTGTTTTATGCCGCAAACATGTTGCTGCTGTGCCGTATGTACTGATTTATTCAGAGCGCATCATAATCTGCATCTGAATCAGACACAGATCCTGAGCACATACTGTCATGACATGTCTGTGCATGTATTCAGCCAGTATCAGAAAGCCATATGGTTAAGGAATCTGCACGCTGATACCTGACTGTACTGTTTACTTTCAGCTATGTTATTGGCTGTAAAAAGCTCACTGGTATCTTTGCTCGACTGCAGCAATATCGTTGCCTGTATTAAGGACTTTGTGACATGCCGCAAGCGGCAGTTTCACTGTATCAGTGCTTGCCGTTGTACATGTCTGGACCTGCATTACAAAAGAGCATAAGTCACAACTGCATTATTTTTGCCAGTCGTGCATTCAAAACAAAGATACAGCTTGAATAAATTAACAAACAGCCTGTTTATGCGCTTTAATAGAGCTCTTTTAAATGCACAAACTGTCATAGTTGTCGTCTCCTTGACCTGATTACATAGTGATAACGCTGATCCTGACAGTCGGGCATTATGTGCCGCATAGTGCAGAAAGTGGCCACATTTATTCGTAAATCACCGTAAATGGCAGTTCAATATTGCCAGTCAGTTTATAAAACGGATTATCTGTGCTTATCGTTACACTAAACAGCATGATTTTCATAGTGTAAAACACGCTAAATCCCGCATGTATATCATCTTTTGCTCGTAATTAATGGTTGCGGCAAACAATGCGGCAAAATGCGCTCTAAAATAAGAAACAGCATCAATACCATGCAATAGTCACAACTTCCCGGCAGCCGCCTCGTAAGTCCCACCACCTGAAGCACAGCCACCACCATGGCTATATCCAGGCCATACAGCAAACGAGCATACGCACGCCCTCCACACATGCAATGTAAACCAGCAAAACCGGCTACCACATGCTCTGTCTATCAGGCCAGATGCAGGCTAAAAGTAAAAGTAAAAGTAAAAGCAGGGTTGCTCGTTATCAGCAAGCTGTTAAGTGATTAACACCAGGCGTACAGGTCATATAAAACCCTTACAGCGGCTGCTGCATATATTTGAACTGGATTACATGTTTGCACATTGGTCTTGCCACTGGCGCGCCATGAAAGAGGCGTGGTCTTGCTGCAGGCGCGGCCATGAAAGAGGCGTGGTCTTGCCACAGGCGCGGCCATGAAAGAGGCGTGGTCTTGCCACAGGCGCGGCCATGAAAGAGGCGTGGCCGTGGCCTGTAAAGCGGCACCGGATACTGCCTTGCCGCAGTCGAAGATGTAAAGGGCCGAAAAAGCGCCCTGGCCTGCACAGCAAATGGGGCAACCATACGCTGCGTCCGTATGTAACCTGGTAATACCTGGAGATGCCGGGAATTTATGTTGCCGATAGTCCGTGCCTGTTGTGAGCTGCAGTGATGAATGAAAGGCATGTATTAGGGAAATTAAGGCAGTTTACGGAAGAGTCTTATAGTCATTGGACTATCTAAGACCATGGCTTTAAACGTGCTGGCATCAAGGCAGGAGGTAAATAGAAGGAGAATCTCCCGTTAAGCGAAGCTGTGGTAGAAACTGCGCTCATGAAGGGGCAAAACTGTCATCTGTCATCTGCTTTCTGCCATTTAGCAAGGGACCGGTATCAGGACATGGATGGTGCTGCATGCAAAGTATAATGGCCCCATGGTGCAGGGCAGGGAGGTGTTAATTAGAAGGGACAGGGATTAAATCAGCATCCAAACCGCATCATAGACTCTCGGCATAAACAGGTAAAACAAAGCGGTCATGTGCCTGTGTTTGTATATATCGTGACGGCTGTAATAAAGCGACAGTTGAGCAAGTTGGGGCTGGAAAGGTTGCTCAGAGGCTGTCTGCCCAGAAGATGGCTCATGTCTTATGCCTTATGCCTGAGCAAAGGGCATGTGCTTTCGGCGTGAGATCGCAATCTCAAAGGTGTGAACACCTTTGTTTCAATTATCCATGACAGGAAACACCGGGATTAAGAAGGATATACAAGTGGAAGTACAGGTTATGGCACAGATATCAGACAGCCATGCAGTCTGGTCATGTATGACTGACATTCAGAAAAGCTGCCAGGGATTACAGCTCTTGCATGATTTATCAGGTATTTCCAGGGGTATAAGGTACCAGGTAAAGCTGGAGCGGAGCCCCATCTTCCGGAATTATGTTTCCTGAATGCCATAATTTTTAAAAATGCTCATTCTATAAGATTTAGAAAGCATTTATACAGTGATTGATGACTGTAATGTCAGCACTGGTAGTGATCAGAGAAAGTATGGGCTGGTGTATTTACATGGCCAGGTGCTATGACCATAACTGAAATCATCTGGCATGGCGCTGACTGTTTTGCCGCCCAAATTGAATGGGCAAAAGCTGGGAGTTTTGGTTTGCACAGCGGAGCAGAGCAGGGCAGGGCATAACTGGATATGACATGACAGGACAGGACATGGCGCGGCTGATCCTTAGCTGAGCTAAAAGCTTCAACAGTATCTGCATCGCTATGAGTGCTGCAGCCTCATGCCTGGCTGGCAATGCTGCTGGTGCGGCAGGGAGGTTAAAGCTGATAAGGCTTTTTACCTTCACCTGGATTATTGTCACATGATGGCCAGGCGATACTCTGAGCACAGCTAATGTCTGTAGCTGGAGGTCATGTTAGAAAGATTTGCCGTATGCCATTAAAGATAAGGATATGCCCCGCTGGCTGCAGTATGTTGATCTATTAGCATTCAGTGGGGTAGCACTGCCTCCGCCTCTGGTTGCCAGGCTCCATGGATCATTCTAAGTACTTTTAGCCACAGGCCCATGTATGCACGCATTCTTTCATGCACGAATGCATTCATGAGCGCATTCTTTCATGTGTAAGGCCTCCGGGGCTGGGCGCAAGTATGCTTACATTAAGAGTGGACTATGCAGATGTATATCTGTCAGTTGCGTAAGCAACTGCTTGGAATACGGCCCTGCGTCCGTGCAGGGCGCTATTGCAGTTGCCATGCTGAGGTGGGCCTGCCATATGGCAGTGTGTATGCAGGACGGCCGCAGGATGCCGCTGGTAAGGCACATAGTGCTGTTACTACCAGGACTGTGAAATGAAACGGCCCCGGTCTGGGGTGCAGATCGGGGCCGGGAGATTATTTGTTTTTGCGGGAGCGTGAGGACTTGCCTGACTTCTCTGACTTGGCTTTCTCAGCTTTTTCCTGCTTCTTCTGGGCTTTCTGGCTGGCCTTGAGCTCCTTTTTCAGCTCAGACTGGCGCTTTTCCATCAGCTTTTTCTGCTTGTACGGACTGTAGGTCTTGGCTACATGCTCAAGGCTGAAGGAGTGTGGGCCACTTACCAGAGATCGCATGGAGTTGCTGTCATTGTCAGCTACGTTATCAGCAGCACTTATGTCCGCACTGGCTCCTGAGGTAATGTTCAGCGCAACGGCTGCAGGGCGTGCGGCACTGGTAGCGTCCTGCCTGTCGGCTGTGCTGCCTGACTTGCTGCCTTTTTCAGCCTTGTCTGACTTAGCTGGCATGCCCTCAACATTAAGCTGAGGCTCTTTTACTGCGCAGCCGCCTTCACGACGGCCCAGAGAGCATGATTCATTCTCTTCAGGTCCTGGGCAGGTGCGGCAGCTGCCGCGACCTGTAACCGGCTTATCGCTCTGCTCAGAGCTGCCGTCTGCTCCGGCAGACGAGTCAGTGCTGCTTACTTCATCAGTACAGCTGCACTCATCGAGAATAGATTCAGCACGGGCGGCTACAATGGCCGCCTGAGCCAGAGCCTGGGCAGCATTGAGGGCTGCCTGACGTTCAGCCGGGCTTAAGGAAGCAGCGAGCTCCTCAGAGGCTGAAGTGCTGTCTGAACTCTGTAAGGCCTCATCATCAGCTGATCCGCTGCCAGTATTCATGCTGTCAGAAAAGTCTGCGGCAGAGATAAGACTGTCAGTGACATCAAAGTCATCTGAGCTCTCCATGGCAGCAAGGGCTGCAATGGCAGAGGCTGCAGCTGCGGCACGCTCGGCGCTGGCGCCTGAAGCTGCCAGTGCGGCTGCCAGAGCAGGGTCAATATCTCCATTTAAGGCTGTAACTGTAGCCAGAGCATCATCACTGACATTTTCTGCTCCAATGCTGGAGGTCAGAGCTGAAATGTCGGCCTCAGTAAGGGCTGACAGCGCTGAGTCATTCAGAGCGTTGAGCTGAGAATCGGTAAGGGAGTTGAGATCGTTATCGCTAAGCGGGGTGATATCAGGATCCAGAGCTGAGGTACCTGGTACGGTCTGCAGGCTGTCGCTGCCGGTTTCAGCTTTCTTTTTGCCTTTCTTTCCCTTGCTGCCTTTGGCGCTCTGGATGTCCCTGTTCTTCTGATTTTCTGCAAGCTGAGCCTGGCGGCCTACTTCCTCAAGAACAGCTGCAGCCAGTTTGCAGGCACAACCTGAGGTAGAGCCATGCTCACAGACATGTTCATCTTCAAAGGTAATGTCGGTGTCAGGCAGTGCACCAGTGTCAATGAGGGGATCGTCGAAGGCGGCACTTACCGGATCTACAGTATTGTCGAGCATGCCAAAGGATGAGAGATCCTCTGAGCCTTCTTCAAGGGAATTGAAGCCCAGGTCCATAGAACCTGAGGCAGGGGTGATCTGGCAGCTGGAGTCAAAGAGGTGCTTGTCAATGGAGCTGTTGAGCTGATTGGCTACCTCATCATCAAGGGGATCGGCTACGGAGTTACGGATAGGGTCGACAAGATCATCATCGGCAGCAAGTTTGGCAGCCTGATCGTCTTCAATGGACTGGAAAATGTCTTTTACACCAAAGCTGTCATCATCAGCAGAGATCACAGGATCATTGGCGTCATTATTGAGTTCCTGAATGTTCTGGATTTCGTTCATTTCGTAGAACTTGGAATACAGGGACTCAAGAATGTCGGCTGGCACACAGTAAAAAGCCGGCTTGTCATTGATTATTACGGCAATAGGCTCGCTCTTAACCGCCTTAATTACCGTTTTGGGATTCTTCTTGAATTCTGAAACACTGATACTCAGGTTTGCCAGAATCTGTCTGATATGTGCCATAAATTGCTCCTGCCTTAATCCGTACCGTTAGCCCCCATCCCTCAACAGGAAATTACAGGACATGATACCTGTAATGCAGGACTTGTACCCAATTGCCAATCCGTTACACATAAAAACAGCCGCAACCCGTCATTATGCGACTGGTACGGCATCATATGGCTGTGAACGGAAGGCATGCTGACCTGCAGCTGCGTACTGAGAAAATAAGGAAAACGTATCTGCTAACTATATACGAAAACCGATGTCTGTGACCATAATAATTAATCCATTTTGCAACAGTGCACGCTACAGAGCACGCTGCACGTGCATAAGCTATGCTGCCACCCCTACAGTGACTCCAGTTCCATTTTTGCCACAGTGTCACAAGTCCCACCCTTAATATGGCAAGCCATATAGCAAAGCCAAAAACCATAAGGCCCCGTGCCATTACCCGCAATGACATGCCAGAGCCCTGTCCGTTCTAAAGATACTGGCCTACTCATTCAGTTCCCCGTCATTCCAGGATCAGACAGCGGTCTAACCTCTCCAGTAATACCACGGTATAAAGCACTTATCCGACCGCTGACGCGCTAAGTCACGTAACCAGCCTGAGTATGGATATATCTCGCAATGACATGCCACTCCACACCTTTCCACTACACTCCATTCAATGACCAGCCCCAGCCTGAGGTTTACATCATGATTGCCAGCATCAATACAATATCTAAAACATTCAGTAGTGAATGTTTTGCAGTGCTAATCATATTCACGATATAAAAGAGAGCATGAAGCGGACAGGCACAAACATCAGCGCTCAATTAATACGAAATTGTGGCTTGATGCCAGCAACGGCCTGAGAATCAGGCAGGAGCAGCTCAGGTAAAGATGAGGACAGTTCCCACATTGACAGGCCGTATAAAAGATTTAATGACTGCTCTGAGTGCGTCATGCATTCTCATGCCTCAGTTAAAGTATCAACTATATGTTCCGGCAACAGCTGGACAGTCTGAGAGGCTCACCAGAGCATGCGCACAGCAGGGAATCATGGAATGTTAAAACCAGTCTTAAAGCATGGCGTCACCTTGAGTGTATTGGCGTGCCTGACAAATATAAGTGTCAGTCTACTAACAGCAACATGGCAGGCCTGCTCATGCAATGTCAGGTCAGAATCATACAGGGCAGGTCATGGCAGGCACAGGTATGGGAGGATCATGAAGGTCAAGCCAGGCACAGGCATGGGCATGGGAGGCTCATGCAGGGCAGGCCAGGTACGGGATGGTCAAGCCCGCCTCAGAGTCGGTATGGAGGAAAATGTAGGTGATGCCGTAGTTCAGATCCTGGGAACAGGTAGTGGCTTTTGCTTTGGACCAGATTTAAAGAATTCAGGGAAAGAAAAGGGGCAGGTATCAGAAAAATGACAGGGAATGGATGGGGAGAGCAGAACTGGGCTGCTGTAAGGGAGAACCTGCCAGAAAGGAATATTCGGGGAGGGATTGCAGAGGTTGCCGCCCATCTGGGCGGCGGTCCGGGACCGGCCTGCTGGCCGGTCGGGGGATTTTTGCTGTTATTCCTGCTCGTAAACAAAGAGCTCTGTTGAGAGGTAGCGCTCACCAGTATCTGGCAGAACTACGACAATGTTCTTGCCCTTGTTTTCAGGCTGAGCGGCAAGAGTAAGAGCTGCATGCATGGCAGCACCTGATGAGATGCCTACCAGTACGCCCTCTTTGGTGGACAGGTCGCGGGCTGTAGCAAAGGCGTCTTCATTGGCTACCTGGATAACCTCATCGACTACATTCTTATCGTAATTTGCAGGGACAAAACCGGCACCAATACCCTGAATCTTGTGAGGACCTGGATTACCGCCGCTTAAGACTGGAGAGGCTGCAGGCTCTACGGCAACAATCTTTACACCTGGAATCTTTTCCTTAAGCACACGGCCTACGCCGCTTACGGTACCGCCAGTACCGACACCTGATACCAGAATATCTACCTTGCCATCGGTATCTTCAAAGATTTCAACGGCAGTGGTGCTGGTATGAGCCAGAGGATTGGCAGGGTTTTCAAACTGCTGGAGGATAATGCTGCCCGGAGTCTGGTCACGCAGCTCCTCTGCTTTGGCGATGGCGCCTTTCATGCCCTGAGCGCCAGGGGTAAGTACCAGTTTGGCACCACGGGCCTGCAGCAGACGGCGACGCTCCTGACTCATGGTGTCAGGCATGGTCAGAATCAGCTTGTAGCCTTTTACAGCAGCCACCATGGCAAGGCCTACACCGGTATTGCCTGAGGTTGGCTCAATAATGGTTGCACCTGGCTGCAGCTTGCCGGCCTTTTCGGCCTCTTCAATCATGTAAAGAGCGGCACGGTCTTTAACGGAGCCAGCTGGATTGAAATACTCAAGTTTGGCAATTACCTGAGCCTGAGCGTTGCGCTCGGCAGCAAGGCGGTTAATGGCAAGCAGTGGGGTACGACCAATTAAAGCGGTAAGGCTCTGAGCGATTCGGGACATTGTTTTGATTCCTTAATTGTTTAAATTCTCTGAGCTGCTCCCAACTGCTTTTAATGCTGCCTGACTGATAACAGAGCGCAAATGTCCCTGGATTAAGTCATTCGGGCGGTAACCGCCACATTGAGCCGGGCTCTACATCCTGTTTTGGTAATTACAGGTGAGCAAGGGCAAGCAGGTTGAGGAGCAGCTGCGCTGTCAGTCATGCTGCAACAGCTACAGTCTGATTCCATAAAAATTGTCCTGATCTGACCACATAACAGTGGACCGTTTCGGGAATATGTACTACCAGAGAGGCTGCCCTGCCCGGTGCACTCTGATTTAGAGGACTGCGGGAGCATCTGGAAGTGGTTTTATCCTAGCACGGCCACCAGGCTTACTTTTTATCAGCTGCAAAATCGTTGTCATCAGGGCCTTTTATGTCATTTTTTGATGCAAATCACAACCTGCGCTGGATTTTCCTTATAAATGCGGTTCAGAGCGCAAAACAGCCGCAAAATTGCCTTTTTTCTCACCAAAACAGCGTTTTTTCATGCAAATTAATGGTGCATAAGCAGTCATAATCTCTCCAACAGAACCCCTGCAGATGCAAAGCCGACAGCCTCATACATACACCTGCAGCACGTTCTCTAACTTCACACCCGAAGTATGTATACAGAATATCCATATTCCAAAGGGCATACAGCTCTTGTAGGGCATGAGCCAGACCTTAGCAATGTCTTCCCATGTATAGACATGCCTTGCCTTGGAGACAACGCACACTGGCAAATGTCGCATAACGCCCCGTTGGCTGGAGATAATCAAGGCTAATCAAGGCTAAACAGGGAAAGTCAGGGCCAATCATGGCAAGCTGCTGTATGCAATGGTGTGGAAGGCAGGGCAAAGCAGAGCAGTGCAAGTAGAAAATTCAGCGCAAGCAGGAAACGCCAGTAAGGCAAGGACACGCCGGGTTTGACCAGAAAAAGCTGCGCAAGCAGGAAACAGCAGTCAGGCAAGGATACGCCGGGGGTGACCAGAAAAAAGCTGCGAAGCGGAAACAGCAAGGCTGGCCGAGGCATGCTCTCCCAAATGAAGTTAAATTGACCTGATCTTGCGTGGAACATGGGTGGTGGCTGGGCCATACTGTTGCTGGTACAGCTACTTGCTTGTAACTTTGGAGTTGATATCTCTGTAACTGGCGTGTTTAACCGTATGGCAGATTGCTATCTGTCGCTGTCTGCTATCTGCAGGTCTGACATGGAACAAGCAGGCAAGGGCAGGAAGTAGCAGACTGATGTAAGGCCCTGGCAGCTGCAATTGTGGTGCACTGCCACAGGTATGAGCACTTGGAGGCAAAATCGGTTATGTTATAGGGGCTGTACCCATGCGCTCCACAAGGTAAGTCCCGGTCCCCTTATTGAGGGCGATGTCACCCATGGACCTTTGCTGGAGTGCTGTCTTACTGGGACAAATGCGGTACATCCCAAAGATTATTTCTGTCAGATACCGGGCTGGCGCTGTCTAAGCAAAAACTGGATGAAGCAGCCCTGTACTCTGGCATATGGTGAGGATTGACTCTTGGTAGATTACTCAAAACAGCTAAGTCACATTATTGGTGAGCTTTCAGCTGAAGATTCATTACGTGGACTGTTTCAGCAGCATCTTGAGGGCAATCCTCTGCCTTCGGCCCGTGCTGTCAATGAAATAGTAAAGCTCTCCCGGGCTATTATCTTTC
Source organism: Anaerobiospirillum sp. NML120511 (assembly GCF_023050955.1). Lineage (NCBI taxonomy): Bacteria > Pseudomonadati > Pseudomonadota > Gammaproteobacteria > Aeromonadales > Succinivibrionaceae > Anaerobiospirillum > Anaerobiospirillum sp. NML120511. The sequence continues at coordinate 13,800 of NZ_JALKIK010000025.1, read as the reverse complement.
CGGGCTACTTTGGCAAGTCCAAGATCAACCGCCATACTGTGTCCTATCACATAGGCCTGCAGGTAGAGCAGCTTTTTGAGCTCCTGACAGATCAGATTGCCGCAGCGCTGTGTTTCCAGAGTGCTGATAATGAGCACCATGCCCGTACCACAGTCAGTACCCAGCATAACCGTACCCTCAAGCTCAAAGGATCTCCTGCGACAGCTGCTGCCGCCGCAACCGGTACCGAATCTGGCAGTACAGCAGCTTCAGTGAACTCAGACTGTGGCTGCAATGATCCTGACTGTGAGTGCTCTGAATCTCAGGTTGGTGAGCAGGGCAAGCAGTGCCTGAGCTGCGATGATGAGGTCAAAGAGCTGGCCCGCTCTCTTGCGATACAGTACATTGAGTCACTTGGGGAACTGCGCGCCAGCCTGGCTCTTGATGTGCGTGCCGCCTTTAACGGTGACCCGGCTGCCACTTCCTTTGGTGAGGTTATCTGCTGCTATCCTGGCCTGAGAGCTGTAAGCAACTACCGTATGGCCCACAGACTTCTTACTCTTGGCGTTCCTTTAATCCCAAGAGCTATTACTGAGCTGGCTCACTCCGAAACCGGTATCGACATTCACCCTGGTGCCCGCATTGGAGAAAGCTTTGCCATTGACCATGGCACCGGCGTAGTTATAGGTGAAACCTGTATCATTGGCAACAACGTAAAGATTTATCAGGGCGTAACTCTCGGAGCCAAGAGCATACCTGTTGACAATGAAGGCATGCCTCTTAACATTCCACGTCACCCGATTCTTGAGGATGATGTGGTTGTGTACTCAAACGCCTCTATCCTGGGACGCATCACCATAGGCAAGGGTGCCATCATTGGCGGTAACGTCTGGGTAATCGAGGATGTTCCGGCTGGTGGCCGCGTTGTCCAGCAGCGCGCCGACCGGTAATCCATGGCATAACCGGGTTCCATAAGTTCATTGTCAACTGACAGACAAAAAGAAAGGCGGATCAAATGATCCGCCTTTCTTTTGGCTACAGCAAAAGCTGTCAGTCGCAGGTCTCTATTACTGACCGAGCAGGCTCAGAGCAATAGTAGGACGCTGGTTGGCCTGAGCCAGAACTGTCTGGGAGGCCTGCTGAATAATGTTGTTCTGAGTCAGAGCAGCGGTCTCAGAGGCGAAGTCTGTGTCACGAATTCTGCTGCGAGCATCAGCCTCATTTTCAGAGATGGAAGCCTGGTTACGAATAGTGCTTTCCATGCGATTTTGTAAAGCACCAAGCTCAGCACGGCGTGAGTCTACAGCCTGAATCAACTTATCGATAGTGCCCAGGGTATAAGTAGCTAAAGATGCTGCAGAAATAGTCCATCTTACTTGTGATTTTGCGTTCTGACCATCAATTACCAGACCATTTTTGGCATCCTTACCAGCACCAGTAATATCGTTGGCAGCGCCAACTGCAGCCATCTTGGCAAGACCTGATAAGGTGAAAGCATCAGCCCAGTTGAGGGTAAGAGTGTCGTTAGCATTGGCGCCAACCTGGAAAACCAGCTTACCATCATTTGGAATAAGGCTGTTGCTTACCTTAAGGTGAGCAGTAGCATTATTTGGGTCATTCTTACCATTGATAACAGTTGCACCGGCAAAAGTGGTCTGACGGGCAATACGGTTGATTTCCTGGGACAGCTGGGTAACTTCTTCCTGGAGAGCCTTGCGGTCTGCTGTGGAGTTTGTGCCGTTGGCGGACTGAACTGCCAGCACACGGATACGCTGCAGCATGTTGGTGGTCTCGTCCAGAGCACCTTCAATGGTCTGGGCAAGGGCAATACCGTCATTGGTGTTACGGTTGCCCTGGTTGAGGCCATTGATCTGGGAGGTCAGACGGTCGGAAATCTGGAGGCCGGCTGCGTCGTCCTTGGCAGAGTTGATTCTCAGGCCTGAAGAGAGGCGCTGATAGCTGGTATTAAGGCTCAGAGTAGCATTGCTAAGCTTGCGCTGAGCATTAATGCTAGATACATTGGTATTGACATACAAGGCCATAAAAGTTCTCTCTTTATCGTTCGATTAAGTCGGTCAGAACTGGCTTATGAAGCTTCTGATCAGACTGAATTCAGATACTGACGTTCGCTTGAATCATGCGACTGAAAGTACTTTTAGCACTAAGCATGCCAGGGTGCGGTTATGCTTTCCAAAAGACCATAAAATCAATGAGCCATAAGAGGAATGCCTGTGCTTTTACCCTTAAAGCAAGACCTCAGAAAACTGCAAAAAGCTCATAAAATGAAAGTCGCTTGCCATCAGTGGCAAGTTTATCATCCTCTCATCACGCCTGCTTTTCAGCTCCTGTCCCCATCATTAAGCCCAGGATCCCCTCCGCTCATAATGCTGCAACTGCCATGTCATTAAACGACATTCAAATACCATTTCAGGCGGCAGTCACAGTGGTGGTAGCTTGCCAAAGTACGATATCAGCTTTTTGCATTATCAATGAGAGGGCATGGTGCTTTATAAAAGTAATATGGCAGCAAATGCTGCAAATCATGCTTCTTGCTCCTGTTGCCTGCAAAAGAAACTAAAACGCAAAAGTGATGCTACGAGCTGCAGACGGCCAGTGTTCATGAGTAAAAAGCAAAGTGACTGGGATATTTGTACAGGAAGGATGATTTGCTGTCAGAGCTACTGCAGAATGTGTGTAGAGGTGCTGTTGGCCTGGATTTGGTGGGAAATGACTGTTCTGCTGTAAGTCAGTGTGGTAGTCAGGATGGCAGGGTGGCGGGAATGGCCAGGAATTGCGAGGTAAATTTGCTGCCTGCATAAGCAGGCAGCCTTGTGGTGCCGGGACTGAATATGGTTGAGGAAGGGATCGGTCCGGCAGCTTTGATTGAGGAGTATCAGGAGGTGCTCCGCTTATTGGACTGTAGCGGGCTTTTGCCCGTGTATGGTCTCAGCCCTGATGACGGCCTACAGCGCAGCCGCCTTCAACGTGGTCGCAGCTGGCAGTGCCATTGTACTCAGGATGACGCTTGAGCCAGGTTACGGCATAGGAGCAGGTAGCAAGGCACTTGAGGTTGTTATCACGGGCATAATCATAGGCTGCCCTGGTAAGTTTGCCAGCAATGCCCTGACCTCCCAGAGGCTCTGGTACCAGAGTCTTTCTGATATCAAGGCCGCCATCATAAATCTCATAAGTCAGAAAGGCACGGTGACCATCGATAACAGTTTCAAAGGTCTCAGCTTCAGGTAAGTGAGTAATAGTGATATCCACTTGGTATTTCTCCTTGAACAATAAATGGGGCACCGGCCCATTGGCCAGCAGAGTAAATCTTGCCTGCAACCGAAAGCTCCATCACAGAGCAGCTGCAGGAATAGAGTAGAGCTATCCTGGCACAGCCATGGTCCAATAGCTAAGATATCTTTTCTCATATGGGCAAGCAGATCAGCTGGCCCTGGTTTCCGGGTTTCTCATCAGGCTAATGTTGCAGCAACTTATAAACGGGCTGACTGCAGATATCGCAAGGCAGCATGAAATCAAATACGGCTCTGGTTCAGGTGCCGGGGCATGGGTACAGACAGGGCTTAAGTGCAGGTGCCGGGGCATGGGTACAGACAGGGCTCAAGTGCGGGGGCCGGGGCATGGGTACAGACAGGGCTCAAGTGCAGGTGCCGGGGCATGGGTACAGACAGGGCTCAAGTGCAGGTGCCAGGGCAGGGGCACAGACAGGGCTCAAGTGCAGGTGCCGGGGCATGGGTACAGACAGGGCTCAAGTGCATGTGCCGGGGCATGGGTACAGACAGTGATCTGGTTCGGGGGCCCGGGCTGAAAAGGGTACAGACAGTGGGCATGGACGGTCTGTGGCGCGTCTGCAGTTGTTGTCAGCATGGCACTTTTTGATGCTTATTTTGATTTTTAGTCTTTCGGCATTTAAGTGAGCAGTCAGTGCCTGATTGATTATTATTCGGGCGTTCTGATTACTGTGCTGCAGGGATGGCACTATCGCAAAAGCACAAAAGCACGTGCTTTTGTGTGCAGGTTTTACAGGAGTCGAGGGGTAATCAGGTTAAAAATTTCTTCAACCGCAGTAATAAATTGTGCTAATTTGGTGCACGATAGGCTATGATTGTCTGAAACAATGTCTGCAATCGTTTACGATTATGGCTTTTTACCAGAGATTATCGTGCCTGTGCCTTTTGGCACAATGACATATTGGAGGCTTCTGGGGACAGCTGTAAGAGGCAGGGAAACTCCATGGTTAAGGTCCTGACCTGAAAGAATATCAGGCGGCCTCAACTGGCATTATTAAGGGGTTTCCCTTTTGATATGCGGTGAGCAAGTCGCAATACGTCATACATCAAAAGGTATTTAATGGCAGTTTCTGTTACGAGCAGTATGCAGTCTGGGCACTCACACAGCAGGTGCTCATGCTGCAGGTTTAATGTGTTACCGGCATCTTTATCCTGGTAACAGCGGTCCTGTGCACTGTGGTCTGTAAACAGATTACAGAGCTGTCTGGATCCTTTATCACGCATAAAATGAATACTGAACAAAGCAGGCATGAGTGCATCCTGCTGCCTGCAGCGAAAAGCGGCTCAGGAAATATGCAGTGGCCAGCTGTCACTGCTGTATGACCATTGCCACAACAGGCATGCTTTATTGCGACATATTTACCTGAGCTCTGTTGTCTGGACAGAAATTATTGAGCTCCCAGCGGGCAAGGAACTAGGATGACTGTTACCTTAAAAGACTTATCGCAAGCCATTGGATTATCTGTTGGAACTGTATCCCGTGCTCTAAACGACAAAAGCGAAGTCAGCCCTGAGACGGCTGCCCGTGTAAGACAGCTGGCTGAAGATATGGGCTATGTCCCAAACCGTGCCGGCCGTGCACTGTCCGCTCACCGTAACCACAACACCATTGGTGTGCTGTTGCCGTCAATTAATGCTCCTTTCTTTGATGACATCAGACAGGGCGTCAGGGATGCAGAGAATGAATTTGGCGACCTTGGCATCGATATCACCATGCGTGAGGTGGAGGGCTGGGACGTAAGCGTTCATCTTAAGGCCATAGAAGAGCTGCGTGATCTTGGCTGTAAAGCTCTTGCTCTGTGTACAGTTGATGATCAAAGGATACGAGACTATCTCAAGGAAATTGAGGCATCTGGTATTCCTGTCCTGCTTATGAACAATGAAATCGACAAGGTGCCTTACCTTTGCTATGTAGGTCCTGACTACTACATGTCGGGTGTCATTGCCGGATCTCTGGTTGATAAATGCCTTGAGGGTCGTGATGTTAATGCTCTTGTCGTAATAGGCATGGAAGGACACCGTGGCCATGCTCAGCGTCTGAAAGGATTCAAAAAGGCTCTGGAACACCGCAAGAACTGTAAGATTACAGGTGTGTTAGAGGGGCAGGACAACGATATCATCACCCAGCAGGTCACCATGGAGGCTCTTCGTCAGCATCCTGAAATCAACTGCATTTATATGGCATCCGGTTCAGGTGTCAGTGGCCTTGGTGCGGCTGTTATTGCCAACACTGCAAGAAAATTCTTTGTCGTTGCCTGCGATGAGATCTACTCAGCCCGTGAGCTGGTCAAGTCAGACATTATCGACTTTGTAATCTGCCAGGAGCCTCATGTTCAGGGCTACCAGGCAATAAAGATTCTTCATGAATATCTGTCCATGCCTCGCATTTCACGTCCAGCAAACTATATTGTGGAGAATGTCATCAAGCTCAAGAGCCACTTTATGACAACCCCGCTCAGATAATCATCCCTTGATGTCCATGCAGCTTCGAAGCATCATCAGGTATGCCATTTATTCATGCCATGGGCATCAGCTGTCAATGGTGACCAGGGGCAGACATGCTGCTGCTTTGCAGCTGCAGTGCAGACAAAATAAAAGCCAGCAGTGACGTGAGCCACTGCTGGCTTATTCGCGCTGACAGTATGGGGGTCAGGCACAGACACAAAATAAAACATAATATAAAGCATATTGATGCCTGTGGCTCAATAGCAAGAGCCTCGAGCAGGCATTACTGCTTTTTTACAAAGATATGACCCTGTCGCTATGCGCAGGGTCTTATTTTTTGGTTGTTAGATACTTTTGGTGTCATCACTGGTGACAGGTAACGAAAAGAGATTCCAGGCACTGAGAGTGTGAGGAATGATATTCAATTACCTGATTTTAAGCCGTACTGATAAGCTTAATATCATGGTGTTTTTCGTTTGAACTGTCGCAATGCAACGGTGACTACTGTGCCTGATGTCTTTGGCAGGAGCTGTATGGCAGGGCCATATGAGCTAATGCAGTGACATCATTCATTCTGCTGCATGGATGAGCAGAACAGGCACTGCGATCTGTCTTTGATCAGGCAGATCAACAGTGTGCTGTCATTTCAGCCGTGACTTATTGCTGTCCAGAATCTCATTTTTACCCTGTCGTCACTTCAATATGTTTCACTATATCTTTGGGAGATGACTGCATGGCTGGCGTGGCCATTGTGAGTATTCAGGTCGGCTGCATGGTCTGGATGCAGGATGATGCTGCCTCCACCTGCATAATGCCGATAAGTCATGGCCGGCTGCAGACAACCTGAAAAGAGTGTGATTACAGGTTATCTGCAGCAGGGCAGCTGCGCTGTATAGCAATGCCCTGCACAACTGATCCGCACGGCAGTCCTTAGCACAATGTGCCGTAGCGGAAAATTCAGCTAAATTATTGTACTCCTGTTAAAGATCATATTTTCAGAAATCTCTCAAGTTGTGGACCATATCTAAAAATAAGCCTGAATAAAGGCCTCTTTAAAAAATTATGTGCATTTTGACAGGTATTTCATGTCGATCTTTTTAAATGAACGAATGCGTTAAAAGACAGAATTTCAATACATCCAGAACTGCTTTCAGCACAGCTTTTCCGCCTCATAAAAGCCCACTTGCTGCGCCAGGCCCGGCAAGCCATGCAACGGCTGTCACCTCACCATCGGTCACGCTCATAATGCAGCAGTCCACTCCTATCGGGCAACGATCAGTCAGCAGCAGTCCAGCCTCATTGAGCAATGCTCAGACATCTGCAGCCCATCCCAATCTGGCAATGCTCGGAGTGCTGCAGTCCAGCCTCATTGAGCAACGCTAAGAACGAAACAGGCCCGGCACTGTAAGGTGCCGGGCCTGAGTGTTATTAGAGTCGGTGTTTGCCCTGAGAGCGACTTTCACGACCAGAGACAATGTTCTCGTTGACGAAGTTGGCCTGAGTATCGATGGTAAAGCCGCCACCTTCATTACGGAAGGTTCCGGTATTGATCATCACGGCCATCTGCTCGGTTTTGACATTGCCGGTCTTTTTCACGGCAAAAGCACCATCATTGAGTACGCGGGCACTGTGAGTAAACAGAGCTGATCCTGAGATCTCAAAGGTATGGTTGTTAAGCAGCTGGGCATTGTCAGAGATTATGAGCTCACCTTTTTCTTTCTGTCGGAAAGCAGCTCTGTTTTCAAAGACGGCATTGCGGCTGATGGTAACCAGTCCCTCAGGTGTGAGGATACGGCGGTTATCAAAGCGGCTGTGACCGCCAATACTCATTTCTGCTCCCTGACCAAGAAGCAGCCTGCCAGCGTTTCTGACCTTGCTCTTATCCATGATATACAGGGAGGCGCCGCTGTTTAACTCAATGGTGCCGACATTCTCAAGTTTGCCCTTATTACGCAGATGAGCTGATGCCTGATGCAAAATGAGCTGACCGCTGTTGCGTATTTCGGCTTCATCACTGAAGGTCAGCTGGGCCTTTGGCTCGAGGATTATACGTCCAATATTCTTAAATGTGGTGTTGCCACGGGTATTAAGCCAGCTTCCCTGTGCCATGTGCAGAAGTCCACTGCAGTTAAAGCTGCTGCCATGGTCAATATTCAGAGCTGATCCCGGTTCCATATCAAGCTCGCCGCGAAGTTCAATAAGACCACCATTGCGGGCAGTGATACTGCGGCCTTGAGTAAGCTGAGCCTTGCGTCCGGCTTTAATAAACAGGCGACCCTGTACTACCGTGTCCTGAGCAATGAAATTACCGCCCTGCAGCTCAAAGCACTGACGTGGTCTGATTTGCTCCGGCAGTGGACTGCCAGCTGGCAGCTCGATACAGGGCAGAGGTCCTTCATCAGCCACCTGGGCATGTGTCGGTGCGGCATCTGGCGGTGCGGCAGCTGCATCAGGTGCTGGCGCAGCAGCTGCTGTTGCATCCTGGACTGCTGGAGCAGGGGCAGCCACATTGGCAGTGCTTACTGCCGGAGCGCTGCCATTCATGGCAACAACTGGGGCGGCTGCAACAGCTGCGACTGTTGCAGCGGTTGCACTCTGTCCTGCATCAGTAATACTGTTGCTCAGTGACCAGGCATTGCCGGCACTGGCAACCTGCTGTGATGGCGCAAGGGCTGCTGGCGATGACGGGGCAGCAGGATCGCTGCTGGCCTCGGCATAGGCAGAGCTGTACCTTGGGGTCATGGCATTGTTATCAATCAGATTACTGGCACTCTGAGCAAATGAATCTGATGGTATCACCATGTCTGAAACTGAGCTGGCGTGATAGGAGACTTCAGCTGGCAGTGTATTGCCACTGTCATTTGAAGCTGCCGGGACTGCAGGTACTGCAGAGCCCTGCAGGCCATTGCTGGCTGCGCTCTGTGGTACAGGTGCCGAGGTACTGGAGTCTGGGCTGGTAAAGGCTTGCTGGACATTAACGGCAGCCTGCTGGTCATTACCGTCAGTTTGCCGGGTCGGTATGCATTCTTGCTTATATGATGACCATACCTGAGCTGACTTGTCGTATACAGCTGAAAGTACCGGTAAAGTTACATCAAATACGGCGCTGAGCTCACTGGAGCTGATGCTCTCCATACCGTCGGATCCGACCATGCTCTTAAGATTCTCGATATGAGAGGCGGCAGGATTATCAGATCCGTAGCCATAGCTGTAGGCACCCTCAGAGCTTGCTACTGTGTGAAATACCGGCCCCATGGAGCTGGCAGCGGCTCTTCTTACTGCCATAAAGGCTGCTTCAGAAGAATGGAGCATAATCTCTGCTACTGGCAGCTCATAGTGAGCCAGAGCTACGAGCGGAGCGTCACTGAAGACAGGCAGTACCCTGTGATGCCATCCTCTTGAGTTTTCCAGTGACAGGGAAATGCTGGCCGGATCAAAGGCCGAGGAGCCCATGGCATGTACCTGATCTGAGTCGTTGCCCGATGATGGATGACAGACTTCATCGTTCTGATGACGATAGCGCGACAGCATATTGCCTGAGCCCGATCCGGATACTGTGTCTGAAGTAATGTCAGTGCCTGAAGCCGGCATTACAGCAAAGTCAGTTTCAAAATCAGTGGATGCTGAGGCAGAGCGCTCAATTACCTTGCTGGAGTCGCCATTTGCTTTCCTCTCAGTTGTGGAGCCTGTTACCTTGCTTTGTGTACGGGCAGCATCTGCCTTGCGGTCAGCTGATCTTCTGTCCTGAACTGACTTGTCTGAAGCATCAGACTTATGGCCATCAGCTTGTGAAACATCTGCTGAAGGGGCAGGGGATGAACCCGAATCGGCAGATGCTGCATCATTGGCAGGCCTGTTGTCTGCATCATTATTCTTGTGAGCCTCAGCATAAGCAGAAAGAGCGTGAGGCTGCAGACGGTTGCCTTTATAGCCTGGCAGTGGTGCAGGAGCGTTTTTCAGGGAGTAGTCATAGCCCTGATAAGGCAGAGGCTGCACATCAGGATAGCGCTGCAGAATAAAAGGTGAGTTCTGCTCGTGGTTATTACCGGTAATTAAAGGGTAAAGCGGCTCAATATGCTGCTCAGCAGGCAGGGTCAGACCGCCCTGAACAGCATTACCAGCCTGGTCATGAGCTGTGGATGCTCCCCTGAGGGCCTCTGGATTGTGCTTGAAGCCCAGTGGCATATCCTGACTGACAGCATCAGCAGAATATGAAGCATATGCAGAGTCTGCAGAATATGCAGTGCCATCGGCTGCTGCCGGCATGGCAGCCAGTACAGCCGCTGCAGCAAGAGCAAGAGCGCTGCGACGCAGGACCTGACCAGGGCGATTGTGCCTGCACTCACAACGGCCAGAACGGCTGCGTGACTTTGACTGTAAATGTAACTGTGCCTGTACCGGTGACAAATCCTGATTAACTGGCTGAGGCTGTTGCTTTGGCTGTGCCTGTGTATGGTTCATGGCCAACTCCTGAACATTGTCATATGCTGACTGCTCAGACATTAAGCGTGATAACGCAGTGCGTCTGGCTGCAGTGCAGTTATCTGCAATGCAGTTACCTGCAATGTTATCTGTCTGAATATGAGAGTTGTTATGTGCCATGGCCTGAATCTTAATCTGTGGTGAAATCTGAGTCTGATGCTGTTTGTGAGCACAGTCCTGAGCATTAACCTCAAAGGTCCTGCTGTCGTGCCCCCTGGTACTGGTCAGACTGTGCGCCTGCACGACTGAAGGGCTGTTGCAGCGGCTGTTGTCCTGTCTGTTCAGGGATGCGCGACAGGGCGGCTCAGTCTTTACCATAGCGCCAGGCATTTCATTGCTTTGAGTTCCATATTGACCGGCTGTTGCGGTCACCTGAACAGTTGCAGGCATAAAGCCGGGCGCTGCTCCTGATGCCCAGGAAGAGAGTGGGGCTGGGGCGGTATGATCTGAGAGTGAAAGTGAAGCAGGAGTGGTCGTGACTGAATTGCCTGGTATTACTGCGGTTATGGCACAGCCTGTATTGCCGGCCTGGGAGGCAGGAGATGTGAAGCTGGCAATGTAAGCAGGGGAAGACTCAGATAGAGAAAAAGGGAGAGAAAAGCTTTGCCTGAGCAGAGACTTGCTCATTGTGGCAGGGCATATTGCAGGGCATTTTGCCGGGAAAGGGGCTGATGATGAGCTGTCAGTACGCTCTGAGCTGTGTGCAGCTGTGCTGCATGCAACAGAGCTGGATGAAACAGAGATTGATGCATCAGAGCTGGATGAGTCAGAGCGGGATGCGCCAGAGCAGGATGCATCATGGCGGGATGCAACAGCACGGGATGCACCAGAAAGTGGTGTAACAGCTGCGCATGATTGCTGGTGTAAGTCAGCAGGACTTATGGTTGTAAGCCGGCTCAAGTCATGGAAATTATGGCTGCCGTCAGAAATGGGGGCATCAGAGGTATATGTAGAGTGGGCGCCTGTATGGTCGAACTGGTTAAAGTTGTCTTTCCAGGTTACATGATGGCTTATTAATGACCAGATAACCGACGGGCAGCATCCACAGGACGCTGAGCCACCGGCACCAGTCGCCGCTGCAACTCCATTAGCAGCAGTATTTTCCTTGCCATCAAAAGCCATAACCACAAATACACCTGATTTATGAACCAACAACACAGCCGTCAGAGCGGCATGAAAATATGAGTAGTTTATCAGTACTTCAAACCCCATGCATCCTGCAAAAACACTAACTTTGCATTTTCGCAGGCCCATAGCCACGTGGCCGGACAAAATTATGGTCACCAGGGCGATAAAATGCGACTTACTGGCGCTTATCTAAGGGGGTTAAAACAAGACATTTTAAAGGACATTTATGAGCATTTCAGCTCCTGAAGTCTGAACAGCAGACCAAAGCAGCTGGAGCCCATATGTCACAACGCTTCGCTCATGCCAGATGGCGCTTTGCCCTGTGCTCGTGGATGGGGCGTGCCTTGCTGTTAATGGCTGTTTTGCGTTGTGCATACCTTTATAACAGGTATTAAGACCTGCGTAGCGGTGGAAAGTTCATGATTTTGTTAGCTGCTTATGCAGCATGAGAATAGATTTTTGCTGATCTGTACTGCGATCTTTATCGTTGGAACTGGGGGCTGTAAGGGCCTTTGCTTATATTTGGGGCAAGGTACAGGTCTTATACCCTGGGCTTACTCGGGAGTGATTCCCGGATGTGATGTAAGCTGAGTGTACATCAATGTAAGCGTTTACAGATAATATAGTAAATGAAGTTTACAAAGACATGGTGCCAGATATGGCTTTATTGCCTTACAGTGCGGGGTAAAAATTAACCTGGTTAACAAATTTCCAGTGCTGCTGGCGCAGAGATTTGTTGCATTAAAAAATGCAAAAAATGAAACAAAACTTTTCATTTCTGCAAAAGTTGCATCAGTTAGTTATGGGTAAGTAAATCTGTTTTGTCAAATCATTGCACCAAAAGTGAGTTTGACAGTGTTAAGTAACATAAAGACAGAGATAAACATGTGGATAAAAGGCTGATATATGCGGATAACAGCGGGGCTCCCAACTTCTGACACCATGTGTTGTTACTGGTAACACAGTGAAATAAAGCTAAAAAATTTTTTGTAAAAAGCTTGATCCATATCTCAATTTTGAATATCATGTACCCAACAAAACGAACAGAGCAAAGTGGTCGTTTTGCACTAACTAAACTCGTAGTTAAACTCCTTTTTATAGACAATCCTCCTATTTAAAAAAAGGTCTGGCGCGAAACCAGGCCTTTTTTATTTGGTTTTTACCAGCTTCCCTGCCCCTCCATCCCACACATCATCCCCGGCAAACACCCTCTGTCAGCAGCCACGATCTCCTTTTATTCGTATCGCTACTGCTCGGGGTATCACACTCACTCTTTTGCATTACTTTATGCAACAAATCCTGCAACAAAAGTCACGTCCACTGTTTCATTGCAGCGCTGTCTCACAATGAGAGCTTAGCTGAATACTTGTCTCCTGCCCTCAGAGCACCTGGCAGGGCTGTCACAGCCTCATGTATATGTGAAATGCCATAAACAGGCTTTAGGAACACTGTTCGTAAACTGTTCCCGACCATACGCACTTGCGGCGCATTCTCTAATACGGACAGTAACGGCCAACTGTCCTTTGCTGCGGACAGCGGCAGCCATGTATCCCATGCATTAACGTGCATGTTCTTGCGCAGTCATGCCTGCCTGCCTGCCTGCTTGCTTGCATCCATTTCATGCGGAGCAGGCTCGGCTGTTTTGTCCCGACCAGCAGGGCTTTACTGACTCTTCATACTTAACAGCACAATATCGGAACAGGGAATGCCGGAAAATCAGGCGGATACAGTAGATGCAGGGCAGGGCTCAGATGGACAGTAAATGGCGGGACTGCTGGATGCAGATTTGAGAACGGGCGGCTGAGCTGCACTGTGGATGGCGGGACTGCTGGATACAGATTTGAGGACGGGCGGCTGAGCTGCACTGTGGATGGCGGGACTGCTGGATGCAGATTTGAGGACGGGCGGCTGTGCTGCACTGTAGATGGCTGGAAGTACACGGTGGGGCAGGGATGATATGCAATAAATATTAGTACTAAATTTCAAAAGTTTTGACCCACCCCCCTGACATAGCCGGATACAGAGGGATATCAAAATCCAAGCATACGGGTAAGCTTATCCTTGTATTCCTTGACAGCTTTAGGGCTGGGAGCCTTTTCAGATGTAAGCCTGAACAGGTACAGTCCAATTGTATAGAAGTAGCAGAAGCCTGAATTGTTCAGACGCAGACCAGCTTTGCATCGCTCAACAATATGCTCAAACCGCTTCTTCATTTGCTCCAGAATTCTTCTCCTTGAACTCAGGTGATTTTCAAGGTTGAACTGGATGTTGAAAGGAATAGGTTTTTTTTCATATTCCTGGTACCACTTCAAAGAGGCAGATTCAAGTTCATCAACGCTATTCCATGATGCTCCTTTGAGCACTGCATTGGAGTAAATGCTGAAGTGTGCTTCAACCGGGTTGCACCATGATGAGGTAGTAGGAGTGAAAATAAACTCAAACTCAGGGTGTGCGTTGTGCC
>NZ_JALKIK010000024.1:0-71355 GCF_023050955.1 Anaerobiospirillum sp. NML120511 | reverse complement strand
CATATAATCTTTTGGACGAGCCTGCCCTTTTCCTCAGAATTACAGTTCATCCGGCAATTTCGCTGTAGCCTCTTTGAGCTTAACAAAGCCTTTATTTATCGCCTTTATGGTACGACTTACCTTTGAGTTCCCCGTACGGGTCAGAGCCCCTGTACCCCATACCATGAGAACTGCATCAAAACAGGCAAACACATCCATGAAAATTAATATGAAATCATTATAGGAAATCCGAAGATCGCAACATGTACTCAGCTAACTTTTCAGTAAGAACAGGCAATCCCAAGTACTATGGGCCAGAATATGTCAGGTTCGTGCTTTCACAGGGGCATGCTGGAATGGATGGTTAGTTGGATGGATGGATGGATGGATGGATGGATGGCTTGCTGGTTGGTTTTGATGGACAAAAGGCAGAGTAAGCCCTTGCAATGAGATGAGGCCTGCACGTCAAAGCGTCAGATTACGGTTACGGTTAATGTATGACCATGTGACGGCTGCTTGTTCAGATATGAAACAGGCGTGCAGCTGTTGAGGCACTTGAGTTTACATTGCCGTATGGTTGAGAGGGAAAGCTGGATGGTGGGCCGGCGTTGGACTTTATCTGATGGGGCGGGCTATTGCCCGGCATTGCGCCGGGCAGGGCTTGCTCTTGTGCGTTGAGCTGCGGCTGAGCCTGCGGCAGCGGATGCAGCAGCGGATGCGGCTGCAGATTTATAAGAATTGATTGTGCATTGAGAGATTGTCGTCGGGATCTATGAGCCCGGGTCAGGATGATGATTTCAGAGGCTTAGCTGTAGCCCTGCATGCGTTTGAGGATTTTGACTATGTGGTCGCGGTTCCTGGCTGTTTTCATAAAGGTAGGCAGGAGATCTGACTGCTCTCGCAGCGGGTATTTGTTTTTGGGGCGTCGCAGATCAGCAGCAATAAAGTCAATCAGCCAGTTGAGGTGCTCCCGGTTAACCGCCCATACTGGCTTGCCCTTAAACCAGGTTAGAAACCACAACTCAAGACCAAGCCAGGGGTCGCGACCAGCTCTGATTTCAGGCAGATAGCTGTACTCTGACAGCACAGTACGATGCACACGCCCGGTCATCATGTGACGGCAGTGTGGACATGCCACCTTAAGCATATTGAAATGCTTCTGTCTTGGGTCTACCACATCAACACGGTAATAGCGCCCGCATTGCTCGCAGACATTATGGACATCACAGCGTACACACATCAGACTGACCTTCTCATTGTGAGAGCAGCTCTCACAGATAAAGGAGGCTTCGGTCTTAGTAGCTTTGAGAATGCCATGACCAGAGCATACAGGGCAGCGCACCTCCAGGCCGTCTTTAAAAGCGTTGTAAGCACCAAAGCTCATGAAAGGCATGTCCACGGCTTCAGTCTTTTCCTTTCCCATCGCGCTCTCCCTTTATCAGCAGCTCTGGTAGATAACCCAGGTGCGCTCAAAGCGCCGCTCTTTCAGATCATCGGTACTGATGCAGAAATTGAGCATTCCATCGTCACCAAAACCAAGGTTGAAATCTGGCAGCGATACCCCGTCAAGCTGCAGCAGCTGCTGCCAGCGCAGCGATGCCGGAATATCCTTAATATCAGATGATGATGGTGCAGCCGCGTCAGAATCAGGATGTTCGCCATGCTGAGCGCCACCCTGAGCGCCTGGCTGCGCTTCCTTACCGGACTGCTCAAGCTGAGCCTTATTGTCAGCAAGAGGCGGCATAAGCCTGTCGCACTGAGAAAACAGTGGCGCCTGCAGCACATCAGGCCAGCCCAGAATCTCAGTGGCATTGAGGATAAACGGCCTTTCACTGCCCAGAACGCGATCACAGCACTCCATATAATGATCATCTTCCAGGGTAATGCCAGTTATTTCACACATCTCCTCCCATGATGGCAGAGTCTTGCGTGAGCTGAACTTTAACAGAGCCTCAGGAAAATGACTGTCCTCTGGCAGCTTTTCAGGATAGCTGGCTGGACTTAGATTATCTGTTTCCTCAAACCACAGTACCTGACCGCAGCCAAAGTCATCCTTGCTGTCGCCCAGCTGCAGCTCTTCAAGATCATAGAAAAAGCTGAGCAGACCATGGTCCGGGAGCAGACTCTGATCATCAAGCTCCTTTAGCTCTGCACAGTTAATCTGAAGCAAAAAGGCAAGAGGACGTCCCTCAGGCATCCACTCAGGTGCATATACCGGCCAGACAAAATCAGATGGAACATCAGGGCGTCCACCAAAGCGACTTAGCACAGCAGGGATACTATCTGCACAGCTCTCATGTTCAGCGCTGATGTCAGAGTGAGCTGAAGCCTTATCGGCATCAGATTCCTGAGCCATTGGCTCCATACTGATTTTGATGGCATTGCGGGCCAGTTTGGCCAGAATTTGCTCGAGGGTCATAATACTTTAACGCTGACACACCGCCACTAATCAGGGTGTGCATGCGTCTGTCTCCTTTCCTTGTTCGGTTAAGAAAGCTGTTCGTCTGTACTGGAGTTTAACAAGAGGCAGCTGACAGTGCCTGAAATGACATTGAGGCCTGCTCATGGCCCCTGCAAGCATTGAAGCCTGCTCATAGCCCCTGCCAGCATCAAGCCGTGTCATAACAAGCAACTCAAAGACCTGCGTATCTGCATGTTACACCATGCTGCAGACATGACAAGGCTGGTGGCATATATTGCACACCAGCCTGTTAATAGTGAATTTGCAGCTTGCAGATGAGATCTGTCTTACAGCGCCCGCCCATGACATACAGCATTAAGCCGCTATGTGCTGCAATGCAGTTTAGGGCAGCACAGCCTGAGCATGGTTCGACCACACAGCTCTGATAGTGGTAAAGGCGCAGGTCATATCGGCGCACTGGGTTCAGCGCTGAGTGGCTCAGGCATATCCGTCTCTGCACTTAAAAGTGGAAGCGTAAAGGCATGGAGTTATCACGGGCAAACTTTGCTGCCTGCCAGAGCACAGCAAAAGCATGTCTTGCCAGCTCATCTGTGTTGCACAGCTCAGGAGCTGCGCATTCCTCACTGGAGTCCTGCTCACTGCTCCGGGCAGCATCCTCAGCTGCAGTAACCTCATTATCACCTGAGTCTGTGCTGCTCTGACAGTGACCAGGATGGCTTTCATTGATAACGCAGTCAGGCAGCTCAGGACTTTGACTGGCCCACTGCTCAACCTCTGTTTCATCTGCCTTCCAGATGAGATCATTGATTCGCTCAAGCTCACTGTAAAGGGCCTCAACAGTGCTCAGTGTGGCCATATGGTCATCAGGCATCTGTGCCTTAAATACAGCCTTGCTTGCAAAAGGCAGCCATACTGTTACACCGCTCATCAGACTCCACATCTGCGAGTAACGCTCATTGCAGTCTACAACAGCTTCATGAGCCATGTAATTAACGCCCACAGGAATCTTTTGCGGAACTTCACGTCCTGTGGCCTTGCAGGCAGCAGTGATCACCAGAGCACTGATTTCATCCCAGTACAGCCATGAGCTGAAAAAATCGCGCTCATAATCCTCATACCAGCGCTCGAAATTACCATCGTATGAGGAGCTCAGAGAGCCTTTGAGCTCTCCTTGCCAGCGGATAATGGCATCCAGAATTTCTTCTGATACCCTGTTTTTCTTTTCCTGTTCTACCTCAGATACAGGGGCCGCAGCATCAGAGGCTGCAGCATGATTGAGTTTATGAGGCTTAACCCTGGTCCAGTTACGAGAATAGTAGCGGGTAAGGGTTCCGGCATAAATATCAACACCCATAATCACTTTCTCCACTTTCAGCGCCGTCAGTTGCCCCATATCAGCTATAGGCAGCACCAGCTGCGGCTCAGGCATGTGAGGTCAGACATCAAACATCATGGTTAATGTTAATCCATACAGGCAACATACCACATCAGTCACAGCCTTAACCCATGAACAGTAAATACAGTCCATGGTAATACTCAAAGCGCAACATGGCTCACATTTAATGCCCTGGACAAGGCAGGCACATACTTATGGTATGCAGCAAAACGCACCGGCCAGACAATAAATTATGCTTCATTTCTGGTCCTGTCATCCCTTGGGAGTACCAGCCGCCAGCATGAGCCTGAATATGCAGGCAGGCAGTCAGTCAGACCTCACCTGCCCTTAGACGGAAAAAGGCTGCAGAAAACACCTCTGCAGCCTTCTTCATTTAACCAGGGCATAAGTCGGGCTGTGCCTGCATGACCGGCATGAGCAGCCTGACCAGCCAGCCCTTCCTGCCCTGCCAGCTATGGCTCATCAGTGCTATGGCTTACAGGCCTTGTGATTACAGGGCGTTGCGATAGATCTGCTTTACGTCCTCAAGGAGCAGTGGACGGATAAACTTGTCCAGACCTGGGTTGAACTTGACGCAATGCTCTGCCATCTCATCAATGCGACTGTCATCAATACCAAGGGCAGTAAGGTTGTTTGGAATACCCAGAGAGGTAAAGAACTGCTCAGTGCGATTGATGGCTTCATTGGCCATGGCCATGCGGTCATCCTGCTCAGCCATGCCAAAAACGGCCTTGCCATAGTGGCAGTAACGCTCAACAGTGGTCTCATTTAAGGCATAGCGCAGCAGATGAGGAGTCAGGATAGCCAGACCTACGCCATGAGTAATGTCATAAATGGCAGAGAGCTCGTGCTCCATGGCATGACATGGCCAAGGACGAATGCCGTTGCCCAGACTGCAAATGCCGTTGCAGGCAAGTGAAGAGGCCCACATCATATTGGCACGGGCATCGTAATTCTCTGGCTCCTTAATCAGCAGAGGGGCGCACTCGATAATGGTCTTTAAAATGGTCTCACAAAGACCATCAGATACAGGGTTGGTAACGGCGCAGAAATACTGCTCGTAGATATGAGACATGATATCAGCGGCACCAGCAGCAGTCTGGTTTGCAGGCACGGTGAAGGTGTACTGAGGGTCAAGAATGGAGAAACGCGGATTGAGCAGATCAGAGATAATGGCCAGCTTTTCGTTGGTCTCCAGATTTGAGATTACTGCACCTGCGTCAAACTCTGAACCGGTTGCAGACAGAGTTAGCACAGTGCCCAGAGGCAGTGCCTTTGTCACCTTGCTCCAGTCCAGTACCTGCTCCCAGGCATCGCCGTCATAACATGCCGCAGCACAGATAGCCTTGGCACAGTCAAGCACAGAGCCACCGCCTACAGCCAGCACCAGGTCGATATTGTGCTCCTTGCACAAACGGGCCCCCACACGAACTGAAGTAACGCGAGGATTAGGCTCTACACCAGGCAGATCAAAAATCTGGCAATCAGAGAGCTTTTGCTTAACAGTATCGTACAGACCGGAGCGCTTGATGGAGTTGCCACCATAAACGAGCAATACCTTTTTGCCCACTGCAACAGTTTCTTTGTGAAGCTGCTCAATAGTGCCCTTGCCAAAGTGAACGCGGGTCGGGGTATAGAAAGTAAAGTTTTCCATCTAAATCTCCAATGTCCTTTATGACCAGGCCTGAACAACAGGCTCTTTAATTGTTTCCAAAGCATTGCAGCTTTCATTATGCTGCAGCTGCGCCCTGCACTGGTATGCCTTGAGGTCCCCAGATGCAAAATACCATGCATCAGGAAAGCTTTTGCCCTGAACACTAACTCAAGGCACATTTCAGTCAGACTGACCTGAAAAGCACAGCCAATCGTAATAAGTAAACATGACCGCTATCTGATTTATACATTTCAATGCATGAAAATACAAGAGGTACCGTGACTGTCGGCAATAGAATAACGCACATTGTAACGATGTCAAGCGATATGAGCGACTGCCTGCCCCTGCCTTCAGGCAATACATATGCAATCAAAAGCAGCCTTCATACAGCTCGTCACAGCAGCCATGGTACAGATCTTCGCAGCTGCCATGGTAGAGCTCTTAGCAGAAGCCATGGTACAGCTCTTCGCAACAGCCTTATACAGCTCATAAGCTGCCCATAACAGCCTTATGTCTACCATGACATATAACTTCAAGGCACTTTCCATACTGTTATATTTTAACAGGATGACTGTATTGGCTTTTATGCTCATTAAGTTCACGCTCAAAGCCTGATTTTATACTTATTTCAGCTATCAGACAGGGCGTGGGGTCGAGGTATCAATCGTAATATTTCCGAGTTGAGATTGATACGTTTCAACCTGCCAGCTCCTTGCCTATCGGTGTAATTTGTGACCATGGTTCACATAAACCAGGTAACATGGATTTCATAGTGATCACTTGTATGGTAGAGTGGTCATGCGCCCCGTAGTTATCAGCCTGTCTGACAAGATAAAAATTAAAATCTGATGTGAAAAATGCCTTTTTTTACGCGGCTTTTATTCATGTAACTCACATCATCTTATCCTGTGATGACTATCAAAATGCGCAAAACTGGATGTTCATGGAATATACTTGAATATATCAGGAGGCGCGACCGGCCATAAGAACCGGTAGAACACCCGCCCTTCTGAACTTAAGATACTAATTGAAAGCGCCGGTAATCATAATGACTGTCTGGCTGTTTCCCCCTATGCCATTTTCCCGGCCCGGCCCTGCATGACAGGTACGCTGCATACTGAGCGCCTTACAGCAGAGGCTTACTGTAATTTGAGGGCCGTGATCTGTCATATTGCTGAAAGTTAAGGAAATGCTCGGTCCCCTGCTGTGGTGGCTTGTGGCTCGAGATGGAGTATTACTCACGGCTGCTCAGACTGCCCCAGCGCAGTCCGATGCAGTCTTTGAGATGTTTAAGAGCCCCCTTTATGGCTGTAATCAGTCTGTATGTGAGAGGACTGCTTACATTCCGGGCAGTAACCATTACAAACATTACGGCGCATTATTATCTATTAAAATCAATACATCACTGTTAAAGCCAGTAATAATCAGGTAACTTAACTAAAATGCTGGATCAAGAAACTGTAAAGCGAATTATTAAGATGCACAGCGAGGGTATGACCCAGACCAGGATCGCTCAGACCCTTGGTATCTCTACCCGCACTGTCTACCGCAAATTGAAAAACCCTGACCCTAAACCACGCGATCCAACAGTACGACGTGGCCGCAGGTCCCCAATATCGGAAATCGATCAACGCCCTCTGCTGGAAACCTACATAAGACTGGGCTGCAATGTCACCATGCTCCATGAACTGGTCATGGGTAACCCGCAGCAGTTTGGTCTTCCTGAAGGCTTTTCCATGACCTACCGCAGCCTTGCCCGTCATCTGACCCGCAAGCTGGGACCATCCTACAAGCTGCGCAGGACCCTGGCCGATGAAGGTGTTGCAGCCAAACAAGGCATCTAGAATAAAAACACTTGACGGGCAGTTCTACGCCTGCCCGCTCATATCACAGCACTACAGCATCCCAACCTGAACGGGCGGCCCGACCTGCCACGTTCACCCATGGGACTTGTCTGTATCCATCTGACCGGGCAGTTCTACGCCTGCCCGCTTACCTCCCGGGACTTGCCAGTCCCTGACTGACAGGGCAGTTCTACGCCTGCCCTTTCACTGTCAGTCGCCCGCCTTTTCACCTCAGGCAAGACCAGGACAGTGAATAATTAACTGTCCATCAGGAAATATCACCTCATTTCCCAGAGCGGCCCCCCAGCCTGCACCTCACTGACGTACCGCCATTGTTATCTGCCCCACTGCACAAATTTTTCTGATCTTTAAAGCATTCCCTGTCCCAGCCGTCCCTTGCATCCCGGCTCACTGCTATCCACAGCAGCGAGGCGTACCTGCAAGGCAAGGCAAGGGTCAGGTACAGGCTGCCGGATCTGTATGGACGTTATGACCTGTATGCCATGAAAGTTGTGCCCTGCTATTTGCTACACCCATCATCCAGTATCGGTCATTGCTTTACGCTTCATGTCACTTTTGCCCATAAGATCGCAAAAAGCACATAGTGCACAGTGCACAGACACTCATAAAAACACTGCAACTGACGTACGGCTGCCGCTTGCAGAGGCGTACGACTGTGCGGCTACCCATATGTTGAGCGTGCCATAATGGCGCACTGTTGCCCTTAACAGGGGTTTTGTGACTTTATCTGACCCAATATGCACCAAAAATATGAAAAATTTTACATATCGAGGAAATTTGAGGTGGATCTCATTTTTATTTGAGCTATATTAGCTCTACTTTTTTGCACCCCGCATTAAAAGCCCCGCCAGACATGGAGAGCCTGAACCGAGGCTGTGTCACTTGCTTGCCCCTCCGTGGGTAACAGTAAGGCCGCAGCGCAGGTTTAGTCCCGTGCACAACAGCCAGGTCTTTAAACCTGGACAGCCTCCAGCCCGGCATTGCTGACAGCTTGTACTGTTGGCAGTACCGGCAGCTGGACGGATTGTGCCGGAGCCTTAATGTGTGTATCAGTGTCATTGTACGGGCAGAGCCGGTCAGTAAGACCGCCCCGCAGCATGGCATATGGTGCGCAGGGAGGACTGCAGTGCAGACTGATGCGCAGGCGTATCACTGCACAGCTGCTGTCGTTTGCCATTATCAGTTTCATAGTGGCCGTCCGGTGCAGTCTGTGGCCAGACGTAACTGTATCCATGAGAGAATGACCTTTTTCGTCATTTCCATCGATACCTGAAGTTACCTCAGGCCAGTTAGCTTTCAATACAATGGAGACGATTTCCCTGCTGATAAGGTCACGGGCTCCTAAGCGAACTCAATATCACCAGCCATAACAGGTACTGTCCCTGAGTTCCTGCAGCAGCAAAACTGTATCAGGACAGCTGCGCATCTGCTGTCCCCGCCGCCTCGGCCCAGCCGCCTCTGGCGCTTACAGCTAAGCTGCACAGCAAGGTCAGGCAAGGCATAACAGTGCCATGCCATGCAACGCAGTGCCATGATGCTCCTGCATTGCTGGCCGCAAGAGCAGTTTAATGTGATGCAACAAAATGCAATAAACTGCTTTGTAAAGCATTTAAACACTGAATGATATTGTTCGCGATAAGAGCATGACCTTCCAGTAAAGATCGTGAAATTTGATTCATGACAAAAACATCTACTACTTCGCCCTTAGAGGCCGCACGTAATGCCATTACCCCTGAAGAGAAGAAGCGCCGCCTGATTCAGAGCGTTTTCTATGGCATCTGTCTGGTCCTGGGTGTGATCTTTGGCCTGATGAACAACTCTGGCATCAATGATGTCATGAGCTTTATTGCCACAGCCTTTACCCGTCTGTTCTCCTTTATTGCAGTCCCAATCATTTCCCTGGCTCTGATTACCACTCTGGCCAAACTTGGTATGGACTCCAGCTCCGGCAGAATCTTCAAAAAGACTATCTTCTACACTCTGGCCACTACCATTGTAGCTGCCATGGTGGGTGCCATTCTGTTCAAGGTTATTGCCCCAGCCAATGTTCCTGCTGAAATTGCCGGCACCGCCGACATAGGCAAGATTCAGAGCTCTTCTTACCTTGACCATATCCTCAATGTCATTCCAAACAATATCCTGCAGCCATTTGTATCAGGAAATGTACTGTCCGTACTGCTCATTTCTGCTGCTGTGGGTATTGCTCTGGCCTTAATGCCTAAAAATGAGCGCCGTGACTCTCTGCTCAACGCCATTATGGGCATGCAGGATGTGCTCTTCATGATCATCAAGTGGATCATTGCCATTCTGCCAATTGGCATCATGGGTTTCACCGCTCAGCTGATTAGCGAGTATGAAAACGGCGTTGCCCTTGGATCAGTAGCTTCCTACTTTGGTGTAGTTGTAGGTGCCAACCTGCTGCAGATGTTTGTCATCCTGCCTCTGTTCCTGATTCTGCGTGGTCTCAACCCGATTCGTGTTGCCCGTGGCATGCTGCCAGCCATTGCAGTGGCCTTCTTTTCCAAGTCCTCTGCCGGCACCCTGCCAGTTACCATGGCTTCAGCTGAGAACAACTGCGGAGTTAACCCTAAGGTTTCCCGTTTCGTTCTGCCTATCTGCACCACCATTAACATGAATGGCTGCGCCGGCTTCATTCTCATCACCTCCCTGTATCTGATGCAGAATGCCGGTATTGAGATTACCACCGGAACCGTAGTTGCCTGGATATTCATTGCCACCATCGCTGCCGTAGGCAACGCCGGTGTACCAATGGGCTGCTACTTCCTGACCATCTCACTGTTAAGCTCCATGAATGTCCCTGTACTGCTCATGGGAATCATTCTGCCTGTTTATGCTGTTATCGACATGATCGAAACCGCCATCAACGTCTGGTCTGATGCTACCGTAGCCAATATTGTAAACAAGGACCTCGAGGGCGAGCTTGAAAACGAAGGCAAGAACCACGTAGCTGCCTGATCGACGCAAGCTTGATGCGTCACATCTGGCCCTGCCCTGAGCAGCGGTCCTGACAACATGAGCGCCTGATGCCACACGGTATCAGGCGCTCTGTTTTTTACCGGTGCGCAACAGACGCCCCAACCACCGCTACGCTGCGGTTCCGGCCTCTTGCCACCCTGGCCACACTGGCCTGACCCGGCGGGCCAGGCCTGTACTGCGGCCACCCTTCCAGCAGATCCGATGCGCATAGCGTACAGGACTAATGTTAATGTGCTCTGTGCCATGTTAAATGAGCTTTTAGGCTATAATCAGGCCCGGCCTGTAAGGCATAACATCTGTTGCAGGCACAGTGCAGCTGGCGTCCGGACGGCCTTATGGACAACGCGAGGCGCTGGTGCGGAGTACATACCGCCGCCAGCGGCGCTGCAGGAGCATGCAGCGGTGCCGCCAATGCAGCACTGCAGGCGCATGCAGCGGAGCCGCCAAATGCAGCCCTGCATGCGAGTGCAGTGGTGCTGCAGTGAGATTTCAAGGTTTAACTGGTAACAAGGAAGGTAAGCAATGCGCAGGCTCTCACCACGCCATCAGGTATATGTAACCCGCATAGGATATTTTCTGTGCGGCTTTGCCGTGGCATGCTGGGCACCGCTTATTCCCCTGATTCAGGACCATCTGCAGCTGAGCACTGAGGCTGTTTCCTTTATGGTTCTGGCCTTTGGTATTGGCTCGGTATCGGGCATGTTTATCTCAGGATTTTTGCTGCAGTGGATTGGCTTTAAAACCACCTATGCCATTTCCTGTTTTACCACCTCCGTTTCTATCTGCATACTGGCACTTATGCCTGGCTATGATACAGTTCTGGCCGCTCTTATTGTTTTTGGCATATCCATTGGCTGCCTTGAGGTGGTGATTAACGTTTTTGCTGCCTACATTGAAAAGAAGTACCGCATCATGATGATGTCGGTGCTCTTTGGCTACTACTCCATGGGAGAGGTTGTGGGTGCAGTGCTGATGATGCTGCTCCTGACCATCAGCCTGTCCCCGGCCGTGGCCATTGTTTCCCTGATTTCCATTACCTGGCTTGCCTCAGCCTGGTACATTCCAGCCATTATCAGCATCAAATCAGAGGACAAAAAGGAAAACCGCACCTTTGTCATGCCCCGTCAGCCTGTTATCTCACTGGCCCTTATTATCGCCTTTACCTATATGGTGGGCGGAGCCGTGCTCGACTGGTCAGGCCTTTATGTCACCGGAGCAGCTGATATCCCGCTTAATCTTGCTTCCTTTGGCTACTGCATTGTTGCCGCATGCATGCTGCTGTGCCGCCTGTACTCAAGAGCTGTTATCAATGTCATAGGTCCGTTCAACTTTGCTTTTTACGGCGCCCTTCTGATGATTGCTGCCATGGTGTGCATGGTACAGTTCCCTAATGTCTATGTGCTTACCATCAGCTTTATTGTGCTTGGTGTGGGCATGTCCAATATCAGCCCGCTGGTAACCTCAGCTACAGGAGCCCAGACAGCCATGCCTCTGGTACCGGCCATATCCTTCCTGTCTGTCTGCGGTTACAGCGGCCTGCTGCTCGGTCCGGCCCTGCTGGGCTTTATTGCCTCCTCTTTCTCCCTGGGCGGCATCTTCCTCTTCCTTGCATGCCTGACCGCCCTGAGTGCAGCCTTTATCTACAGCTGCCGCGCCCAGTTCAATGCTATCGACCCGCGCCACAACAGGACCGGGGCTGACAGGCCGGCATAACGCCTGCCGGACCGTTCCGGCCCTTACATGGTACTGCCTTGCAAGGCCAGGACCGTGACAGCACACCGGTTCCCGACCGGCGCTCAGCCCGGCGTTCATGCCCGGCTGATATCTGCAGCCCCTGAAAATAACAGCGCCCGCTCCCTGTATGCACTTGTGCAACGGGAAGCGGGCGTTGTTATTGGAGGATCCGAAGCCATGGCGCTGCAGCCAGGCGAGGCAGCAATGCTGCGCACGCGGCTTTGCTGCGCGTGCTGCCGTGCTGTACGCACGGCGGCGCTGCATGTGCAGCGGGGCTGCCGGACCTGAGCTTAGAACATGAGCAGAGTCTTGTAGACAGGGAAGTCGTAGGACTTGAAGCGCTCAACCAGCTCAAGGGCCACCTTGCGAATTTCAGTAAGGTCGGCACCCTCGGTGATCTTCATGTCAATAGGAGAGTTTTTGGACTGGAGCACCTCCATGAGCAGATCGGCCATCTGCTCATTGGAAACATCAGGATTATCCAGCATGCAGCTTACACAGAACTTGGACAGATCGTCGATGTAGATACCGCCGCCGGTTACTGGAGAGGCCAGGTAGTTGCTGGTACGACGCTGTTCTGATCTGATGGTGCCGACATTGAAGCGCTTGCAGCGCTCCTTGACCTCATCGCTGATGGTATCAGGGTTTACGGCAATATTTATAAACTCATTGCCCACGAAGAATATCATGCACTCAAGCAGAGTAATGCGGCTGACCTGCTCACCCTCGGCTCTGTCCTTATTGAGCTCATTGAGAATCTCGACAAATGAACGTACCTTGCGGTCGGTCATCATCTTAATGATTTCCTTGAGCAGCTCGGTGTGCAGGCTGATGGCACCGTGGCGGGAGCGGGCACGGCTGTAATCGTTCTCAGGATCACGGATAAAGATAAAGCAGGTCTTGTCGAGCTCTTCTTCAATCTGCTTTTCGCTGAGCTCAAGAACGCCCTTTACGTAGAGATCACTGCGGAACTGACCATTTACCAGGTAGTTGCGGGTCTCATGATACATAGGGGTCTTCTGCAGCGGAGTCAGCAGCTTGCGCTCGTCCTCGTTGAGCCAGACATTGTCCATGTTTTCCATCAGACGGGCGGCAGAAACATAGGTCAGTTTGGCTCTTTCAAAATCAGAGCTTACCTTTTCAAAGCTGGTAATATCCCAGTAGCTGTTGAGATACTCGTGGGCCAGATAATTGTTGTCTCGCTTGCCAATCTTGGAGTCATAGGCAGCCTTCAGCAGCTCAGGATTGCTCCCCATATAGCCAGGCTTGATGCGCAGGAGCTTCTCGACGAATTCCTTGCTGGCGGTAATGGAATCGGCGTGAGTAGTACCTCTGTTGAAAGTGATCATGTGCTTGTACATGAGGTTGCGGATTGGCTCAATACTGTTAAAGCCCGGGCCGCAATTGTAGGACACATACAGTACGCCGCCCACCTTGAGCTTTCTGGCGACGAAATCAACAATAGTCTGCTGATTGGCAGGAGAAATCCATGACCAGATGCCATGCAGACAGATATAGTCGAACATTGGCAGCTCTGGACGGGAGGCAAACTGGTCAAAGGCATCGTCACTGAGCTTGACCTCAATGGACTGGGAATCAATCAGATGACGGGCATAGTTTACCTGGGAAGGATTGAAGTCAGTACCAAACCACTTAACCTCAGAAGCACAGCCATGCAAAATGGCGCTGATACCGTTACCAAAACCCAGCTCACAGGCGGCAGTATCCGGACCGAGCTCAGGGAAGCGCACGCCCCTGGTCAGGAAATTAAAGCGCAGTTCCAGAGGGTTGAGAATATGGAAGTATCCATACTCATAATTGGTTTCGGTAACGTAACCCATATTCCAACTTTGCACTGGTTAATCTCCTCAATTATGGCAAGAACCGCCCGCCCGCATGCTATGCGCCTGCAGGACAAGACAGTCCCGGAATACTGACAGAAAACAAAATAAGGCTGCCCACCTGCCTGCCATGGGGTCTTTGCCCCTGCACCACCGGCAGCCGCCATGCCATGGCCATGCCATAGCAATGGCTATGGCCGTGGCAAGGCTGCCAGTGGGGACAGAAAAAATCGGGAACCTGTTGCAGCAAAAAATAAGATTACATCAATCTGTGCTGCGCACTGCACCACTAATGCACAGTTCATGCCCATAGAAACAGCAAATCCTGCTGTCTTTGCTCTAAAGATAGCAATGTATTGATAATTACGCGCGTTTTACCATGCTCAAAGCTGCAGGCAGGTTATGAAATCAGAATGGCCAGTCCAGGTAAGAAATACTCATCAGGTGCACGCTCAGGCCTCTGGCTGCGACCATGCCCCACTCACGGAATCATTGCATGGGACAGGCCGGGCTGCAGACAGGGTGTTATCAGGCCTGACGTGATGGGGCTGGCATGGCGTCGCCCTGCAGCGGGGTTGCTGTGGCTGCATCGGCTGCGGCAATGGCCTGGGCGTCAGCCTGGCGGGCGGTAATGCGGCTTAAAATCTCACCTGCCAGACTTAAGTAGGCCCGTGAGCCTATGCAGGTGCGATCGTAAAGTATAACCGGACGGCCGGTAGAAGGGGCTTCGCTTACCTGTGAACAGAAAGGAATGATGGTATTGAAGAGCATGGTACCCATATTGGACTTGAGGTCGGCTGCAATTTTCTGGGACAGAGGCTCGCCCTGGGTGTAGATAGTACGGACAATGCCCATCAGATGCACACGTGACAGACCTCTGCGCTTGAGACTTTCAAACAGGCGCATCAGGCTGCCAAGGCCCTCAACGGCAAAGTAATCACAGGTAGTAGGAATAATCAGTTCGTCAGCGGCACACAGGGCGTTGATGGTCAGCAGATTGAGTGCAGGCGGGCAGTCAATGATGAGCACATCGTAAATCTGGCGAAGCGGGCGTAAGGCCTCGGCAAGGCGCTGCTCACGACCATGCTCATTGTCAGCCCTGATACAGAAAGCGGTTAAATCGTCTGAGGCAGGAATAAGGTCGAATTTGCCGGTACGGTAAGGTTTGATGCACGGTACCAGCGAGGATCCGTCGATAAGCGCATTGCCCGAGCTGATAAAGCTCGATGGGCGATCGCGCAAAATTGATACGGTAGCCGAGCCCTGAGGGTCAAGGTCAATAAGCAGCACCTTACGTCTGGTGCCGGCAAAGGCGCAGCACAGATTAATGGCTGTAGAGGTTTTGCCTACTCCACCCTTGTTATTGGCAACAGCTATTACTAACGAATTACTTCTCACTTTAAGCCTCGGCTGAAAGCCAATCCAGATTAACCATATCGCAAGCTGCACTCAGCTGCGACGCCCGGCAGCGTCGTCTTCACTGCTGCACAAATACTCAGGTCACAATCTCACTCACTTCCGGCGCCCGCACAGCTGTGCGATGCGCTTACGCGCCTGCGCGCCTTGCACTGCCACGCGCAGCCATAATTGTCATGCGCAGCCCGCACTGCCGTGCGTTGCGCCTGCGCGCCTGCCAGTCTGTCCAGGTGCCCTGGCAACAAAACGGGCCATGTGCCCTGGCCACAGGAGGCATGAGCTCATGCCTGAAAGATGTCAGTTGTGACGGCCTGCCCCTTACGGGCAAGTGTCGTGCCATGATGTACAGGGGCCATGCATAAAGGCTTTGCCCCAAGTCTATTGTATTAGCAAAAGCCCTAAAGGGCAAAAGTCCCCGCCACTGCCAAAAGCAATGCACCACTAAACGCAAAGCGAGTCCACAGGCCTCTTCAGGCAGCAATAGCCATCATGAGCCAAAGTCCAGAGGGCTCGCCATACCTCCCCATACTGATAAAAAGTGCCATTGACCACGTATCTCCGCCCCTGCAAACGGCTGTACCATCCTTGCTCATAGCATGCCCTGGCGCCGCAGGATGGAGGCGGCTCCTGCCCAGCTGCCAGGCCATAGCCCTGTCACTGGTCTCGGGCCGGGGCATAGCCATGAGAATGGGCATTGCCATGGGAATGGGCAAGGCCATAGGAATGGGAATGGGCAAGGCCATAGGAATGGGCATAGCCATGGGAATGGGCAGACTCAGGCCTGTACTTATGTGCCCGTACCTGACAGAAATGCACCACATTCAACAAAAATGACATGATGGTTCAGGTACCAGGTGCATTTCTGATATCATAATTGGATAATGTATCTATAAAATCAGGCAAGGATGGCATTTTTTACAGCATGAGCTGCACAGATTAACCGGCAGCTGCTGCAGGCAGTCATCAGCCGGGACTTCAAGCGCTGCCCGGCACATGCTCTTGATACAGGCGTAATAACCTGCTGACAGGCATAATCTTATGTCCGCTCAGCAGTGACAAATGGCCAGATTACGGCTTTTGACCATCAAAATGGCCGGTACGATAAAGCATACTTGTCATCAAGCACAGCACATCCTGCGGCTGTCTATACTGCTGGCCATGAAGAAAACAGATTTATAAGGCCATAAACAGGCCGGTAAAAATAGTTTTGTTGGTTTTTGTGCCTTATAATAGGCTGTGTGTTTTACCAGCGTGACCACAGCGCCCTGTTACGAACATGAGTTCGAAAGACCCGCGCAAATACAGTCAGACTGTACCTGATTACATACAGCTGATAAGGTAAGAGTAACGAACAGCTGTGCCAGCATGTTCGCAGAGCATTTTCCATTTATGCCATTTATGCCCGGTATCAGCCCGTCAAGCTGAGCCTGAAACCATCAAGACTCACATGCCATGGAAAGCCGCTGACAGTGCCCGTATGTGCACAAAGACATGACCGCAATGCTACAGGCCCAGCATGGCGAATGCTCAGCATGGCGGCTACCCTGCATGGCGAATGCTCAGCATGGCTGCTACCCTGCATGGCGAATGCACGGCACTGCTGCATACCCAGCCTGGATAAGGCTCAGCATGGCGGCTGCCCCGCATGGCGAATCTACTGCATTACCGCATAATGAATGCATGACTGAATACCAGTATTCCAGGGAGCTGCTCAACGCAGTACAGAGTACTGGAAACCAGATGAGGTGCAGGCCGGACCAGGAATCTGAACCTCTCCCGTGTACGGCAGCATGGTCACAAGCATATAAGGATTTCACTGCAGCATACTCAGCCATGCAGTTCAATAAGAATTTACGTCAAGCCGGCCCGTGAGAACAGAAAATCAGGCCCGGTGCTGCCGCACCCGAACAATAACAGACCAGAGGCTGCACTCTTGAGGCGACAATCCAGCCATCAGGAGACCTCCAGCAAGGAAGCACCACTCGATCGCTGCTAACGAACCAGACCGTCCCGGACAATTCCCGTTTTACCCAATGTCATTCCATCAACTGTCATGCCCGTCACTGCCAGTGGCCTTGAGCATCGATATGGCATGCCATGCAATGAGCTCAGACAAGTCCCCCGATTTCAGGGCACAGGCCCCAGACAGCATGGCATCAGCACTGACTGCATGACAAATGGCACATGGCACAGCTCCTTTGGTCGCTCGTCCCGTTCACTGTGTCCTGAGGTGAAGATCCGGAGCCGGATTGGACCTGCTGATTTTGGGCCCTGTGTGACCTGATGCGCTGTGTTCTGATTTTTTAAGTTTAATATTTCTCTATTTGATGAGCCGACCGGGCAGCCTGAGCTGCACCGGACGACAGTCGGCCGCATATGAAGCTGATGCCCTTTTGATGGGGCCAGGCAGTTGCGGAGCTGGCTTATATCCCATGACACGGCCTCTGACTGGATGTCAGCATGTGCCCGTGTTACGGATATGCAGATTTTTCAGCCGTCCCTGAGGCTGCCCCCTGTCTGGTCATGATGACCACAAGGCAGGGCACAAAGCGCTCCGGGGCCGGGCCAACCTAGAACTTGGTATGTTGCATGTTTACTCTTAAACCTAAACCAGGTGCAGCTTCGCTTCTGCGTACACGTACCCGTAAGGCCAAGAAACTGATTCTGTCTTACGGCACCATACTTTTCATGATCTTCTCAGTATTTCTGATTGCGTCCTTATATCTGATGCGTCAGAACATTCTGTCCAATTCCAATACTGTAGGTTATGAAGTTGCGCAGCGTCTGGATGCCTCCTTACAGGTAGAGTTCCAGAAGCAGAAGCAGTTTGTCGAGTTCATTGCCCACTATGCTGATATCTTCCTGCAGGATCATGCCGATGACCCTGATGGTGGCCGTGCTGCATTCGATCTGTGGATGAAGCAGACCGAGGCTGAGCTGCAGTCCAAGCAAAAAGACTTGCGCATTGATATCTACGCCTCCATTGACGGTCAGATAGTCTCCCCTACCTACTGGGACGGAGACGCTTTCCTCATTACCGAAGCCCGCCCATGGTACAAAGCTGCCATGAAGGCCGAGCCTGGCAAAGCCGCCATTCTCGACCCTTATACCGATATCTTTACCAACACCGTAATTACCACTGTTTCTGCCCGTATTGGCAATACCAACAACGTTTTTGCCATTGACCTCTATCTGGAGAGCGCCTCCCAGTCATCATCATTTGCTTATCTGGTATCTGAAAACTACTGTTTCTACCTTGTAGACAGCAAGGGTACGGTCATTCTCTACTACACTCCTTTCAACGCCAACTACTCCCAGATTCAGCGCTACGTGTCCTCATTCTTTGAGACCAGTGTAAAGAATCACGTACCGGGCACAGAGGAGCCTATTACCGATCTCATGGGTGACAAGCGCAATGTCTTTGCCACCTACAATCCGGAGACTGGCTGGTACACCATTGCCACAACGCTGTATTCGGACATACTGTTCAACTACCACATGATTTCCAATCTCTTCCTGCTGATGGTAGTGATCTTCATCATTATCGAAGTATGGATGGTATGGCGTGAGTATCATCTCTCATCTCAGATTGAGACCACCAATGAAGCTCTCAAGGTACTGGGCAATTCCTACCAGGTAATTCTGCGTGTCAACTTCAAGATGGGCACCTTTACCACGCTCAAGGCGCCTGATCACATGCGCCTGCGCCTTGCTACCCGCAACAGCTTTGATGATCTGCTGTCCGTATTCTCAGACATGGTAATTCCAGAGAGCTGGAACAATTTCTACAAGAATTTCTCCCTGAACCACCTGCGCAATCTGGCTTCGCTGTCCATTCGCGACTTCGGTCATGACTATCAGCTCAAGCTCAACAACGATAATCACTACAAGTGGTTCAATGCCCGTATTCTCTTTGATGAGTCTCTGGACCTTGATGAGTCCATCATCTGCTTCAAGCTCATCGACGAGGAAAAGATTACTGAAATCGAAGAGCACCAGCTGCTGGCTGACGCCCTTGAGCAGGCCAAGAAGAACGAAGAGTCCAAGAATGTCTTCTTTGCCAACATGTCCCATGACATGCGTACTCCGCTCAACGGCATCATAGGTCTGTGCCAGATTGGTATTAACCATCTCAAGCAGAGTGATGTCAACAGCCTGCCAGATGTCTTCAAGAAGATGACCACAGCCTCTCATCAGCTGCTGGCTCTGGTGGACGACATTCTGGAAGTTGCCCGACCTCAGATGGAAAGCAAGCTGACCCTTGAGCCTTTTGACATTGTTCACGCCGTGCAGGAAAACATCGATGTGTTCAAGGTCAACGCCCTGTCTCAGGGCAAGCAGGTCAACCTTACCTGTGACGTCAAGCACAAGGTGGTTATTGGCGATTCAGCCAAGCTCCGTCAGATCCTCAACAATCTGGTATCCAACTCCCTGAAGTACTCTCACAGGGGCTGTGTGGTCAATATCAGCATCCGCGAGATTCTGCACCTGCACAAGCCATCCTTCATGATTGAAGTTTCCGATACCGGTATTGGCATGGAAAAGAACTTCCTTGCCAAGCTCTTTGCCCCTTACGCCCGTGAGCTGCGCCTCAACTCCGTTCAGGGTACCGGCCTTGGCATGTCCATTGTGAAAAATGTGGTTACCATCATGGGTGGTGACATCAAGGTCAAATCAGCCGTTGATGTTGGTACTACCTTTACCATCAATATTCCATTCCGTCTTGCTGATGACGAAACCACAGCCCGCATCGAAAAGGATACTGAAAAGAGTGCCATGCGCAGTGACGAGCTTGAGGCCCGTGGCTCCCGCGTGGTTGAGGACAAGACTCAGGACAGCAAGCCAGCCGCTAAGAGTACTGACAGTATCGAAGACCCGCTGGTCAAGAACTTCATCGACAATTTCAGCCTGTCCAATCTCAATATCCTCATTGTTGAAGACAATCAGCTCAATATGGAGATTGCCTGCGACATTCTGGGCATGAAGGGCGTAAACCTGACCTCTGCCTGGGACGGTGTCCAGGCCGTGGAGACCTTCACCAGCAAGCCGGCCTTTACCTTTGACGCTATCCTTATGGATATGCGCATGCCTAATATGGATGGCTGTGAGGCTTCCTCACATATTCGTGCCAGCTCCAATAAGGACGCTGCAACTGTCCCTATTATTGCCTGTACCGCCAATGCTTTCACCGAAGACATTGCCGCCACTCAGAATGCCGGCATGAACGCCCACGTTTCCAAGCCGCTGGACTTCACCGTTCTGGAGCATGTCCTGGCCAAGGTTATCTCCAGCCGTCCTGACCTCAAGGAACTGTTACAGGTCCACGCAAGCCGCAAGGACGCCGCACCTGCGCCTGCTACCCCGGCTCCGGGCGCAGCTGCTGCACCTGCCGCAGCTCCAGCGGCTGCCCCGGCCCCGGACACAGCCAGCTCTGCTGCTGATACACTCAGCGCTGAGCAGCCAGCTGCTCTGCCAGAGCAGGCCAGTGCATCCCCAGATGTCCCTGAGTCTGCCGAAACAGCTCTGGCGGCTGCTAATGACGACTTGCCGGCAGCCGCACCGGCTGACTCAACTGATGCAGCACCTGCTGACCTGGCTGCAGCACCAGCTGACTCAACTGCAGCTGTACCGTCAGCCCCAGCTGCAACCGCATCGGCTGCTGAAACCGGTTCTGCCAGCTGGCTGACCAGTAAAGCCGCCAGCAATGTTGAGTTCAATGAAATTGTTATCACCAGCTCCGACATGGTTCATGAGGAACACAGTCAGCGCAGTGGCAAAAACGGCGAGCCTGCAAGCCGCTATGGCCGTCTTACCAGTGAGCAGTCCGTAATCAGCAATATGGAAAAGCCACCGGTAGTGCCAAAGACCGATATCAAAAAGGTTGAAGCTGAAATCCCTGAAGCATCCTCTGCTGATGACAGCGAAGGACTGACCCACGAGCAGCTGCGAGAGCAGGAAAAGCGTGAAGCTCAGGCCCTTCTTGCAGGCGAAGCATCAGGCAATGACAGCTCAGCCTCCTTACTGCCCGGAGGGCCTGAACACTCTCCCAGTCAATTCCGGCCGCCGGTAGCTCCAAAGCACCCGCTCAAGATGGTGACTGATGGCCGCAACGATCTTGAGTATGACTCAGACACAACTCTGGCTCTGGACAGCGGCAGCGTCAACAGCATTACTGCTGAAGAAGAGTCCCATGCCAGCTATGAGAAGGAGAAAAAAGTCCGACTCAGTCTGGGACCGGTGCTTAAATCCTTAAGCGCCAAGGCCAGCCGCTCCAGCCGGAGTGTCAAGATGCACACCAATATCGAAAATCGCAGCCTTGATTACTCTCACCTGGGTGAGAGCACTCACTACACCAGTATCAAGCGCCGCAGCGGCGACAGGATCGATATCCGCAGCCAGCTCAACCGCAGTGATGCCAAATCTCAAGGCAGCATCACCGACACTGATAACAAATAATCCCGGCCCGGCATCCCTGCCGGACCTTATATGCGCGCGGCCGCCACCTGCACCGCCTGCTGCACCTGCAGCAGCGTCTGAGTATGCAGCCGAGTGCGGTGCGTGCAGCCGCTGAGCAGCAGGTCCCGGGTGGACCTGCTGCCCTTCCGTACCTGGGAGTAATACTCCAGGCCTGAGCCAGGGCGCAGACGCTATGATAAGGTGACTGAGCTCTGGACATATTCAATATGCCATGTTGCAGAGGCAGTACGTCATGCCACTGATGCAGGTATGGCAGCGTGGTTTGTGGTCCCTGCGATATTATTTGGCGACCTGCAGTCGCGATATCCGGCCACCGGCCCTGCGGGCGTTATAATTACTGGACAAATTCATTTTTTCTTAGTCTGCTCACCGAGGGGTAAAAATGACTTTACAAGAGTTACGCAATGTCATCGACATTGATGTGGACGGTTCTCTGGCCCGTTTTGCCAATATGGAGGCCATGTATCTGAAGTACTTAAAGCGCTTCAATACTGAACCTACTCTGGACAGCCTTGATGCTGCCGTCGCTGCCGGCGACTTTGGCGCTCTTGAGACCACAGCCCACACCCTCAAGGGTATCTGTGGCAACCTGGGCCTCAATACCCTGTTCAACGGCTACAACGACATTGTCAAAGCCGTTCGTGAGCAGCGTAACGACGATGCCCTCAAGCTCGTAGAGGCCATCAAAGCCGAGGTCAGCAAGACCCGCGACGCCATCGCTCAGCTGGCCTGATAAACACAGCCTCCTGCTCTCTGTCGGCAAGTGTGCGGCCGCAAGGACGCAGCCTGCTGTGGCAGCGGCGGCCTTGCCGGCGGCCATGCCAGGCCCGGACGTCCCGGACGGCTGAGCTGACTTGCTCATCCATGGCTTAGCTGACCTGCCCAGGGGCACTTATCATACAGGTAGCCGCCTGGACCCTGGTGCTGTGAACTTTGGGAGCACAGACCGGCAAATTGTCATGGCAAGCCCATAGTTAATGGCACTGGCTGAAAAGGCATCTGTCCATTTTCATATTGATAAATGACGTCTTTTTTCTAAAATTTGCTACATATGTAGTCATATCTAGGAAAAAGACTTAAAATGTCAGTTACAAGGGATTTAGACGGGATAACTGTGCCCTGATGCAAGGCAAAGATCTGAATTGTCAGATCATCGCAAAGGGGACAGAGCTTTTGTGAGCTCTGAGCCAGAACATCACCGGTTTGCGGCCATGCTGACCGGACAGCTGTCATATTGTCAAAGCCGCGCTGTTCCGGCTGGCAACCATGCTGACCGGACAGCTGTCATATTGTCAAAGCCGCGCTGTTCCGGCTGGCAACCATGCTGACCGGACAGCTGTCATTTTGTCAAAGCAGCGCTGTTCCGGCTGGCAACATCAAAGGCCCTACGACCAGGACAAGTTTATTCACCGTTGCTGGGCGCAAGTAACATCGGCCCGGAATCAGCCGCAACCAGCCGCCCATCGGCGTATGCCGGTGCCAGCCGGTTACAGACCGGTAACGGGCAGCTGCGGCACTGGCAGCAAAATTGTGCTGCCTAAATACCTGCGGGCTGACGCCTGCAGGATAATGCGAACCTTTTCTTTTACCGGTACAGGCCATGGCCTGCTGCTTCTGCAGCCCAGCCTGAGGGCGGGTACCGGAACAAGGCGGACCTGCAGAGCTGATAACTCGGCCGCTCCCGGGACGGGGAGTATGCCAGGTCCATAAATGACTCATCTGGAGGGGTGATGGACATTCAAGATCAGAAAGACACCATTCTTATCGTGGATGACATCGAGATGAATCGCGAGATTCTCGACTGTATTTTCACTAAGGACTACCACACACCACAGTTTGGTAATGGTCTGGATGCTTTTAACTATACCAGGGACCATGCTGACGAGATTGTGGCCGTACTGCTTGATATCACCATGCCGGTGATGGATGGCTATGGCTATCTGGAGAAGATCCGCGAACACAATCTGCTCAATGGTGTGCCTATCTTCCTCATTACTGCAGAAGACCGTGATGAGCAGCTTGATGCTTTCCAGTATCAGATCTCTGACATTATTGAAAAGCCATTCAATCCTGCTTTCCTGCTCAAGCGTGTGACCTCTCAGATTGAGCTGTACAAGATTCACCGCTCTCTTGAGTACAAAAATCTGCTGCAGGAACGTGAGATTGCCCGTAAGAACAAGGAATTCTCCGAGGTTAACGTACGCGTTATCTCCACCCTGGCTCTGGCCATTGAATTCCGCTCCGGTGAGACCGGCAAGCACGTTCTTTCTATCCGCAACATAACTTTCCGTCTGTTAAGAAAACTGCGTGATCTGGGCTTTGAGGGCTGTGCTCAGCTGACTGATGAGGACATCAGCAATATTGCCTACGCCTCAATTCTCCATGACATAGGCAAGATCGCCATCCCTGATGCCATTCTCAACAAGCCAGGCAGACTTACCCCTGAGGAATTTGATGTCATC
Organism: Anaerobiospirillum sp. NML120511; assembly: GCF_023050955.1. Lineage (NCBI taxonomy): Bacteria > Pseudomonadati > Pseudomonadota > Gammaproteobacteria > Aeromonadales > Succinivibrionaceae > Anaerobiospirillum > Anaerobiospirillum sp. NML120511. The sequence goes on along the minus strand of NZ_JALKIK010000024.1, from coordinate 47,112 downwards.
AAGACTCACACCGTTCGCGGTGCCGAGCTCATCAGCAAGATTGGCGTTGAGACCTCTGACATCCTCAAATATGCCTATGACATCTGTCTGCACCACCATGAGCGCTATGATGGCCGTGGCTATCCAGAAGGTCTCAAGGGTGACGAGCAGAGCGTATGCTCTCAGGTAGTAGGTCTTGCTGACGTGTACGACGCCCTTACTCAGGAGCGCTGCTACAAGAAGGCTTTCAGCCACGAAACAGCCATGGAGATGATTTGCTCCAATCAGTGCGGCATCTTCAATCCTGATCTCATCGACGTCTTCAAGCGCGTTATCGGTGACATCCTGCGCGATGACATCCACAAACAGGATCTGCCAGGCCTGGCAATTAATTCCTAAAACTTTTATAACAGCGTTAATCCCCATATCCGACCAGTTCAGCCGGAGTCGAGCTCAAGCTCAAGCTCAAGCTCAACCTTAACGCTGTTGCCTGATCCTGCAGCTGCCCGGCCCTGCTGGCGCCGCTGCAGCCCCCAGGCCCGTTCTGGAGCGACATTCTCCTCTGTCATGGCGGCGCCGTCCCTGCCAGCCATCAAGCTCCAGCCATCAGCCCGCTGCCCTCAAGGCAGCGGGCTTTGCTCTTTATGGCCCCCTGACATTCAACTGTCCGCCCATCCAGGGCAAGGACCTCATGCCCATGCCTGCAGCCCTGCAGGCCGCTCGGTCGTCCTGCGGGCATGGGCTGCTGACCTGGCGGCCCCGGCAAGCCGCATGGCAGGCATTGCGGCCATGCAGACCGTGCCTGGTGCCCCAATGTTGTGCCCTGGGCGGCAAGTACGTATAAGTCGTACTTTTACAGGGATAGCGCGCCCTGATATGGACCATGAGGCGCGCTGGGCATGCCCATGAAAGGATAAATGCGTAATCAGGGACATTTTTTCTTTAAGTACGGGTTCATGGTTGCTAAAATAGCGCTGTTTTTTATCGGGGACATCCTTTGATAAAGCTGACTGATTCAGTCATTTATGCAGTGGGAGGCGCTCCAGGCTGAGCCTTATTGGTTTTGTGGCTTTTGGTCCAGGCGGCCAAAGGGCATGGAACGTCCAACCATATTTTTTAGAAAACCACATTTTGGGGGAAACGACCAATGCGTTTCAAACAAATTGCTGCCTGCTGCAGCGGCCTTGCCTGTGCTGCCCTGGTGAGCGTCAGCTCCACCGCCTTCGCCGCCGAGAAGAAAGTTAATATCTGGAACTGGAGTGACTACATGGCAGAAAACACTGTCAGTGAGTTCACCAAAGACACAGGTATTGCAGCCAACTACGTAACTTTCGACTCCAATGAACTGGTAGAGGCACGCCTGCTTTCCGGCAACACCGGCTTTGATGCCATTATGATGACCTCTTACTATGTTCCACGTCTGGCTGCTGCCGGCGCTCTGGAGAAGATAGACAAGAGCAAAATCTCCAACTACAGTGACCTCGATAAAAAGCGCATGGAGCTGCTGGCTACTATCGATCCGGACAACGCCTACGCTATTCCATATACTGAGATTTCCCTTGGTATTGGCTACAACACCAAAAAGATCGAAGAGATCTTTGGCAAGGGCACCAAAATCGACAGCTGGGACTTCATTCTCAATGAGGAAAATGCCTCCAAACTTGAAAAGTGCGGTATTGCTGTTCTGGACTCCCCTGTTGAGGTAATCTCCAGCATCCAGCACTATCTCAAGAAAGATCCGGCCTCTGAAAAGCGCTCTGACTATGAAGACGCCCAGGAAGTGCTGACCCGCTTTGCCCGTCACGTAGCCTACTTCCACTCCAGCCGTTACATCAATGATCTGGCCTCTGGTGATATCTGCCTTGCTATCGGCTACTCAGGTGACATCCTCCAGGCCAATGACCGTGCCTTTGCCGCCAAGCGTGATTACAACATCAATTATGTCTTCCCTAAGGAGGGCTCACTGCTGTGGTTTGACTGCTGGATCATGCCTAAGAACTCTGCCAATGCCGCCAACGGCCTGCAGTGGATCGACTATCTGATGCGCCCTGAGGTAGCTTCACAGATCTCCAACGAGATTCGCTACATCCTGCCTCTGAACAAGGCCATTGCCAATATTGATCCAGATCTGTCAGCCAATCCAAGCATTAACCTGACTCCTGAGCTGCTTGAAGTAGCCTACTTCCCTAAGGCCCCTTCAGCCCGTCTGTCCAAGATTCACAACCAGATCTGGAACTCCATGAAGCTCAATTCCACCAAGGAAGAAGAGGGCTCAGGCTGGGAATAACAGCCAGCAGCTCAAGGAGCCACTGGCCCACGGCATCCAGCTTCCGGTAACCACCGCCGGGCACCTGCCCACGGCATCCAGCTTCCGGCACCTGCCTACGGCACCAGACTCTGGCAACCACCGCCGGGCACCTGCCTACGGCACCAGACTCTGGCAACCACCGCCGGCCAGTGGCCCCAACCAGCAAAGGCATGGCATGACCATGCACGCACAGCGCTCCGGCGCTGTGCTCCCAGGGCAGGAGCAACACTCCTGCCCTGGCTTTTTTTTACCCTGTCCATTCCTACGCAGCCACCTCGCGGCCCATCGCGGGCATGTGGCCATCTCCACATCACAGCACTCTCTGCACGCAGCCGCAGTCACCTCTGGCCATAGCGCCTGCTCATGCCCACTTCGGCTCAGGCCTCCCCCTGTACGACTCATCCAACCAACTGCCATTCCGCCTCAGTCATCCACCTGCAAGCCCTACAGCCGACAGCCATTCCGACTCAGTCAACTCTTCTCATAGCATTACATCAATTCATGTACGCAAACCAGGCAAAATTACAGTCGACTCTTAACTTAATTGTTAATTTTACCTTATTGCTAAAACAACAATATGTTATATAAACGCTGCAAACACACTTAGTATATACCTGAATTACTGATATTTATGAGGTTCTTGCCCACTGCCATGATATGAGCATCAGGACTGAAAATGTCCCTGCCTGCTTTAAATCCATAAATCGGCGCTGTCCAGTGCAGTCATCGGACGCAGGTCATCGACTGGCCAGTGGTCAGCATTCAGGGACTGCAGTTCAAAATGGAGTTTCAAGGTTCTTAAGGCTGGCTTTATGGCAGCTGAAAGCGGCTCTGAATTGTAGCTGCTCCAGATTGCCAGAGCACTCTCCAGGGGCCGTACAGCATGCAATGCGCAGGGGTGTGCAGTTCGCGAAGTTGTGCGGTGCTCGGGGGCGCGCAGTTTGCAAAGCCGTTCGGTGCTCGGGGGCGTGCAGTTTGCAAAGCCGTTTGGTGCTCTGGGCGTGCTGTGCCGACAGTGCTGTGCAGCTGGAGTGGATGGGGCCCGGGTGCGTCCTGTACGGATTGGAACCTGATGTGGATTTGGGCGGCGCAGGCAGCACCAGTAATTGTGGCCGGCAGGCCGCTGGGCGGCGCCGGTATTGGGAGAATTGTGTGGAGGAGGTCGGCGCGCAGGCGCGCCGTAGATGAGTTTAGCGGACGATCTTCATGGCCACCAGGTATTCCATGGCCTTGAGTTCAGCCTGCTCGTGCAGGTAGATAAGACGCAGATCGTTGAGCTTGTACTTCTGAGCCACACCACGAATGTTCTGGAAGTGCAGAGTATCGATACTGTCGCCCAGAATGATGAGATCCTGCAGCACGCGCAGGAAGCTGCAGCGTGGCTTGATGAGATCCTGGGTGATCTTGAAGACCTTGTCCGGACGATGCACGATCATTGGATCGAGGCCGTGGAAGATTACGAACTCGAAAATGAGATCGCGGCAAGGAGCAAAGTAAGGATACAGCTTGCACACTGACTCAATGAAAATGGCACGGGTAATCAGACGCTTGAAGTAATCCAGCTGCTGATCGCCATTTAAATTGGTAGCGCGGTTGTACAGATCGTACTGAATCTGGGCAATTACCAGAGCTATGAGGTTACGGGCACCGTGACCGCCAAAGTGCTTGACTATGTCTTCCATGGAACGGAAAGAGGAGAACACGGTATTATCAATAGCCTTGGCCAGCACGTTAAAGGTCTGCCACATCTTGAAAGAAGTGCGCAGCAGCATATTGATCTGCTGGATATTAGGCTTAGGAGCGCACATAAAGCTCATCAGCAGACACAGCTGACGCTGCTCAAGGAAGAGTTCCTTGGTGTTGGAGTTATATGGCGGCTTGATAAGGCATGGAGGCAGAGGATTGTACTTGCCCTTGCCGGTAACCAGATGAGCACCCAGAGAGAAGGCAACCTTCATTTCCTTCTGGCTCTGGATATTGGAGAACAGCATCTTCAGACGTGGCTGAATCTGCTTTAAGCTCTGTACTGCAATAATGTCCTTGGCTATGTTAGGAGAGTGCATGTCGAGCACAACATAGTCAAAGCGAGGAATCTGTTCGAGCCACTTTTCACGAATGATGGTTTCCAGATCGGTGGCGAAAGACATGCCAAAGGAACTCATCTCGCGCATCTGCTGTACCAGGGTCTGATTGACCGGCTGATTGGATGGCAGACGCACCAGCATGCGTGAATAGTTGATGTCGTGACGGAATTCGAGGAAAGTTGAGGAGAACTGAACGTTAATAGCTACGCCAGCCTTAGGGCCTACGTATTTGTCCAGCTGTGACTGCACGAGGTAACGGCGCAGGACTTCGGCTGTGTTATCAGGAGTAACTCGGGTTTTACGGTCCTGGGTAACAAAGCTGAGCTCATAGTAGAAAGCCTGACTTTGAGAGTTCCAATATGGCACTGTACTCATCATCATGGTTTTGACTGGCTCAGGTTTTTTCTCCTGCTCTCCAGCTTGACTTGTATCAGACACCGTATATCTCTCCTAGAATTGGGAAGTGGATACTGCTAAACCATCGCACTGCAGATAGTCACTGAAGTGGAGTTGCCCGGCATGGTGGAAAAGCTTTGAGGAAAATACCGCAAAAACATTCACTGGCCCGGCGCAGCGTTGGTATGCACAGACATCCCAACTCCAACCGTGCACACAGTCCGTCCTCTCATAAGATCAGAGTGACCGTGCATTAACTGATGTTAAGGCAGGCAGCACTGCAAGCTTCAGGCACAGCAGGTCCTGAAATAGCTCCGGCCCGACCGGAGACATATGCCACACAGAGTGCTGTCAGGGCACTTAACGTTAAGACGAGGCAAAGCCTCTGGAAACTTGTCATTACCGCAGGCTGCAAGGTCAGTCCTGTCAGTAAATCTAACTAAACGGCAGATATTTCACTATAACGTGCTGTATTTCCTCTCCATGGAATAGAGCACTACGCCGACCGGGGCAAAGCAGTTGACTGGCTGAAAATCCTGTCAGTACGCCCGCACCTGGGAATAGTTCAGCCCAAAGTATAGCAATTAGGCCCGACAATTACAAAGCTGCCTTTGATGAAAAATGCAAATTTGTCGGGACAGTTCGCCCTTTTGACGCGCGCTGGAGCAAAATTTCTGTCGCATTGGATCAAGACTGTGCTCTCGATCTTCTGTTCAGTAATATACGTACTCCACATTTACCTATGGAGCGTTACTGCACAGATCTCGACACCACAAATGTCTATCATTTCTGCAAAGCAACATTCAGGCCATTACATGGGAGGCAAAAGCCTGTGCTCCATGCTTCGCGCTGCCCTGGCCCTGCTTTTTATCCATGAGCGCACTCTCGGCTTAAGAGGCACCTGGCAGAAAGCCATGCTCCTGCCTGCAGCCGCCTGCAGTCCCAAAGCGCCTCGCACCACGCGCACCAACTGCCATAAAAAGGCTTAAATATGTCTCTTTGAGCTCGGCAGCCACAAGCACGAATAACGAACTGCCATGCACTGCAAAGCAGCCTGATTTTGCGCACCAGCCCTAAGATAAGCGCAAACAGCGCCCACCGCCATACAACCATGCCCGCTCACACTTGCAAGCCTCGCCCCTGATTGCCATATTTCAGCCGCCCTATGCCTCTGCAGGCAAAGCCCCAGCGCAGCTTCCACTCCGCGCCTCCATCCCGGACGCCACTGCAGGCAAAGCCAATGCAGGCAAAGCCCCTGCCCAGTGCCGGAAAGCGCTTCCGGTCCGGCTGCCAGGGACGCGCTGCCCTGGTCTTATTGCCAATGGACCAGCTGGCTCATGGACCCAGGAGTTTCACTTGCCTGTGGTCGCATGGTGCACAGGGCTGCCCCATAACGAATGATGCCCGCAGTGCAGCACTGCGGGCATCATTCTTATCCTGGTTCTCAGGATCAGCCTGAGAGACTTGCTGTCAGCAACAGTTGGCTACTTTGCCTCACTGTCCTTGCCATCAGCAGCTGGCTGAACAGCCGGAGCGTCGGAGGCAGCCGGGGCTTGAGCGGCAGCTGGAGCGGAGGCAGGTACAGCTGGTGGCAGGTTGTCGCCCTCGCCAATGATTTCGCGGGTGGCGTCAGCTGCGGTGGCAGCAGCGGCGGCAGCCTCCCTTGAGCCAGCCAGAGAGGCAGCGGCGGCGGCAGCCTCAAGGCTCTTCTGACGCAGGATAGCTTCGGCCTTCTTCATGGCGTTACGGGCCAGGGACTCCTGAGTCTTAAGAGAGTAAATGTCACGGCTGCCCTTGATGGCCTCATCGGCAAGACGCTCGGCCTCTATGGCCTGTTCACGGGACAGTTCACCCCAGTGACGCATGGAAATCTCGTAGTTACGTTCGAGAATAACCTTTGGATGCTTGGCTGAAATAATGGTGCGGTTGGACTTGTCATAGGTGAAGTATGACCAGGCCCAGTCCATTACTGTAGACATCTTGTTCTTTACGCCCAGGATAGACATCAGGTGCACAATCATCCACAGAACCCAGGCGGTAAAGCCGGTCATGTTCATGCCGAAGATATCGGCTACGGCCTTGTTGCGGCCGATTGTTGCCATAGAGCCCAGATCCTTGTAGGTAAAGGCCTCCAGAGGCTCATTGCGTGACAAGTGGGTAAAGTTGCGGGCCAGATTCTTGCCCTGCTGAAGAGCAGCCTGAGCCATCTGAGGGTGTCCCTTCGGACAGTCTTCTGTGGTCATGATGCAGCAGTCACCTACGGCATAGACACCGTCAAGTCCGGTAACCTGATTGAAGCTGTCAACGGTCAGACGGTTGCCAGGACCATAGAATTTGTCATCAATGCCCTGAATACGGCGTCCGGTAACACCACACACCCAGATAATGGTCTGAGACTTGAAAGAGCGGCCGTCGCGCAGAATAACCTCATGATCACGATAATCATGCACATAGGCCTTAAGCTGCACGTCAACACCCATCCTGGTCAGGTACTCCAGTGAGGTCTTGGAGGCCTTTTCTGACATGGCAGGCAGCAGACGGGCACCGCCCTGAACAAGGTGAATCTTGAACAGAGAGGTATCGAGATCCGGATAGTCACGTGGCAGCACGTGCTCACGCATTTCTGCCAGAGCACCGGCAATTTCCACACCGGTAGGACCGCCGCCTACTACCACAACATTGAGCAGCTCAGCGCGCTCTTCTTCTGTGGAGCAGGTATTGGCACGCTCAAAGGTATTGAGCAGAGCATTACGCAGACCCATGGCCTCGTTGATGGTCTTCATAGGCATGGACTCTTCCTGCAGACGGCTGTTACCAAAGTAATTGGTAGTAGTACCGGTAGCAAGGACAAGATAGTCGTAGTCGAGCTTGCCAATGGAGGTCTGAATTACCTTGTCCTCAGGATATACGGCACGCAGCTCACACATTCTGTAGAACACATTCTTGCTGCCGGCAAACATCTTGCGGAAAGGGAAGGCAATGGAGCTTACCTGCAGACCGGAAGTGGCAATCTGGTAAATGAGCGGTGGGAACTGATGGAAATTGTTCTTGTCGATAAGAACAATCTGATAATCAGTATTTTTGGCAAGAGCAGTACACAGCTTAAGACCGCCAAAACCGCCACCTACGATAACTACGCGTTTTTTGGGCGCATCAGGGATATTAAAGCTCATTAAACCAGACCTCACATTGTACCGGGCAGCCATGTTTGAGCATCGTCCGGCATTTTCTAACGTTCAGACCACATCCTGCCCCGGACCAGCACACAGGCGTGCGCTATCCGTAACTGCCGACAGGCAGTAATGACAGGACATGGAGGAATTAAAAGGACAGGCAGCCTGTACAAATCAGGCGCCGGAAAAGAATTTCTGGCCGGCTTGCGTTTCAGTAACATGAAGCTGAAACATGGGGGATAAACACCAGGCGGCGGCCACGCCTGCGGAAACCGCAATAAGAGGATAAAACGGACAGCCCCGGAGTAATTCAGACTCAGGATCAGGCTCATTGCGGTCTTGGCTGCCGCATAAGGCCAGTTAACAGCGCATCTGAAGACAGGGCATAATCTGCTATTTGCTAACCTGATTAATTAAATAGATTTCCTGGACATGATAAAAATGCCACTCTCTTTTGCGATCACAAGTGCTAACTTTAGCGCAAATCTGAAAAAATGATAGCTCAAAAGGCAAAACAAATCACATTTTTTTCTCATAAACTGTGCTAATCCATTAGCAAAACTAATGGATATATCAGTCGATGAGCACACTCCAGCACCAGGTACCATGACAAGGCCGCATGTCCATGGGCTTTGCCCCGGTGACCGGGCCCGGGCACCGGGGCAAAGCATGGGGCTGGTCCGGGAGCGACCTGGCCTGTGATGGACGGCCCCGCTGCCGCAAAATAAAGAGCCCCGCTGATGCGGGGCTTTGTTTTATGGTCATGGCAGAGCCTAAGGCCGGGCTGCGCCTTCAAGCGCTGCCTGTGCCTGAGCCGGGGCCGGCTGCACTTTCTGGTAGAGCTCAATACCGGTATTGGCAAGATCCTCACCAAGGTCGCGCAGCAGCGCGCCCAGACCACGAATCTTGTAGCAGCTCTGACGGGCGCGGGCTATGTCCTCCTGATGGGCATAGTAGGACTTTACGGCCGGGGCATCACGGGGAACATTGTCCTCGGTTACCACATCAAGGCGTATCGGCGAGCCATGGACCTCGGAGAGCCTTTGCTCAATCTTCGGCAAAATGGCCTCACCCAGAGTAGAGAACTCGTCATTGCGCGAAATGACCATATGCCACAGGGACGGATCACTGCTGTCAATGCGTCGGGCCGAGCGTACCAGAGTTGAGTACTCAAGGCCATGCTGGGGATAGGCTTTGACAATAAGGGCATACCACTCATCATCACGGCCAATGACATCAAGATAGTCATCATCCACACTGCGACGCCAGCCTGGCAGCTCACCTGATCCGGCCATGCCCACAGCGGTACTGATTACGGTATCGGTACCCTCTACAGGAACAGCCTGAACAAACTCAGGATCCTGATTTAAGGCCATATCAGCAGCAAGGTTGCTGCCCTGACTCATATAGCCGTCATAGCCCTCGCCATCATCAAAGCTGCCATAGTCCATCATGACATCAGGTGGCGGGGCATAGCCTTCATCTTCATACCTGTCTTCAAAATGACTGACGTAATCAGCTGGCGGCTCCATGACCCTGCCACCAGGACCACGGCCTGGGCCACCCTGTTGTCCACCCTGAGGCATGCCTGCAGGAGGCATGGCAGCCGGATGCCCGGCAGGCGGCATGCCCACAGGTGGCTGACCTGACGGGCGGCCCACCGGTGACATACCGGCTGGCTGGCCCATGGCCCGAGCCTGGGCCGGTGGCTGGCCCATGGTCTGAGCCTGGCCCATGGCCTGGGCCGGACGAGCCGCAGGCGCCCCCTGAGGCGGCATGCCTGCAGGGGCAGCCTGTGGCATCTGGCCGACAACTGGCTGCGCGGCTGCCGGGACAGGCGCTGCAGGCTGTTCGGCAGCGCAACGGCGCTGATAAATCTCATTGAGGGCGGCGCTGGTGCCGGACATCAGGCGCAGCAGACTGAGCGGCATGAGCTCAGGGTCAGAGGTGGCCTCAATGCTTCTGCCGGTGCTGGCAATGCGGGCAGCAAAATCCTTAAAGGCCTGATCAGATTGCTCCTTGCGGGCTTTGGCTTCCTGGATTTTGGCCATCATTACAGCCATCAGGGCTGTGGTGCCCTCATCAGGCAGAGTCTTGCCCCAGGCATTTACCAGTGTGCCCTTGAAAATGCAGCTCTCTGCTGACTCTTCGCTCTTTTCACCTCCTGCCATGAGGAAGTTGTTATCACTCATGCGGGTAAGCTTTTCAAGCTTTGGCCTGTGCACCTTGATCTCAGTGTCATCAATGGCAATTACCTGGCTGCGGCCCATCAGCTCCCATGGAGATGGACCGGTATTGGCGCCAGTAAGCTCGATGTTTTTGGCGATTTTGGCCTCAAGGAAGCCAAGGGTATCAAGAGCTGCCTTGCCCATGGACTGAGCCAGAGCCTGCTGCTCTTCTTTGTTGTGAGTATGGCTGGCCCTGGCAGCAAGGCTGCTGAGCAGAGCAGCGGACTGCTGAGCTCTGGCATCCTCAGCTGAAACATCAGCCTTGCCATCGGCACGCAGTACGCCACTTTCAGGATTAACAATGCTCTTATCCTGAGCCTGAGCTGCGATGTCCATGGAGGCGCCTGACTGCTGCGCCGCTGCGGTATCAAAGCCGCTGCTGCCGCCCTCGGCATGATCATGGCCACCAGCCCCGTCGGTCAGATCTCCAGCGGCATCAGCCATGGCGTCCGCTGCCGGGGTGACAGCCGCTGCGGCTGCAGCGGCATCTTGAGCACCAGGTGCTGGAGCGGCTGCGCTCACTGCTGGCGCAGGCATCAGGTCGTCGTCCTCGTCAGCAGCCTCGGCAGCTGCGGCCGCAAGGCTCAGAGAAACAGGCTTAACCTCGGCCATAACCTCAGCTGACAGCGCACTGCCACCGGACAGATCAGCTGACGGACGGGTGCTCTTGCCCTCTTTTGCCGCTGCCGCTATGGCTGCGCTCTTTTGCCATGCGTTCTGATCCTTAAGCAGAGTACGGCTGTCTGAATCACCCATGTGCCATGGTGGCAAGTCGCTGTCAGGTACGGTGGCAGCTGCCCCCTGCACGCCTGCTGATGCAGCTGCTGCAGCGGCGACATCAGTCACAGCCTGTAAGGCAGCCTGCTTATCTGATTTTGCCGCTGCACTCAGAGCTCCGCCGTCGTCAGCGTCGGAGGCTGTCCCATGGAGCGCAGCGCCCTCAGCATTTGGAGTAATTTCCGGGGCTGATGATACCGGAGTAATCTCACCTAATTGAGCTGCTGGTGGCTCACTGATGCTCAGGTCAGAAAAGCTGGTACCCATAATGTCATCGACAGAGGAGTCCAGCTCATCAAAGCCCTCATCATCAGCAAGATTCGAGGCAATGCCCTCAAGGGCCTTGCGGGCATTATCGGTACGGGCAACAGTGCGCTTTGCCTTAACCTCAGGAGCTGCAGCTGCAGCAGCCTGGTTGTCCTCAGACCCTGAGGACAGAGATACAGGTGTAAAGCCGGCCGCGATCTCCAGGGTAGCCCCGGAAGCGGCACCACTGTCAGCTGCTGCAGTGACCACCTCATCACCATGAGGCTGCTCCTCAGCATCAGAGCGGGCATCTTCCTTGGACGATCCGGCGTCCTCGCCCCCTGCAGCTGCAGGTGCAACACTGTCTGCAGCTGTGCTGGCAGCATCTGCAGAAGCATCAGCAGCGGCGCCATCACCCTCTGCCAGAGCGGCATCAGCGCCGGCATCTGCCTGAGTGGCCTCACTGCCGACCTCAGCCTGAGCTTCAGCTGCAGCTTCAGCTGCAGATGCAGACTCACTGCTGTGCACCTGGGCATCAGCAATTGACTGCCCGGCAGCCTGAGCATCCTGAACAGCCTCAGCTGGCTGTGCCTGACCGGCTGCGGCGGCCTGGTCCTGATCCTCAGTGGCGTCAGCGGCCGGGGCCGGACCTGATGGCAGCTCTTCTATGGAACCAAGGTTGCTGGCGTCATTGTTTTCAAGGGATACGGATCCGGCAAACTGAGCGCCCAGATGGTGCTCACTGCCTACCTGATAACCATGGTGGTCTACCTGATCAAATACAAAATCGTCAGCGTCATCGGCGCTGCTGTCAGCGGCCGCTGTGGCAGCGGCGGTGCCGGCTGCGGCTGCGGCCGGGCTTATGGACAGGTCACTGCCTGAGGCGCCCTGTGCTGCCGGGGTGCTCTGAGGCAGGCCCGTGCCTGGTGGCAGGCCGTTGGCCCTGTTTTCATTAATGGTGTTAAAGCCGCTGATGACATTGCTGAGGTTGAGCAGCTCGGCATTGGTGTCCTTGACGCGGCTGTTTTTAATGGCTGTCTGGTTGCTGCGCTCATGGGAGCTGTCCAGCACAACAAAGTAATCGAGCACGCGGGCGGCCATCTCGGTATAGTGGCGGCGCTCCTCCATTTCCTGCTGGACCCTGACCGGATCCTCAGCATGAGCATTGAGCTCAAGATAACGGGTATTAAATCCTACTCCGCCCTTGTGTATAGTCTCCAGATCGCGGGCCTGATCGCTGTAATCAAAGCGTGAAGTAGTATCGATTTTCTTGCGGCCGTCAAAGCTGCCGGCCATGGCCTTACCGCCAGGCTGGCCGGTGCCGTCCTGACCATCATGGTCATCATAGTCATCAGCGCCATGATCAAGAGAGGCAAGAGCCTCGCTGTCATCGGCTGCGTCGCCGGCGGCGGCGCCTGCGGAGCTTGCGGTGGCGCCTGCGGAAGCAGCGGCAGCGGCCTGCTCCATGGCAAGGCGGGCATTGGAGGCTATCAGGGCGGCACGCTGAGCCGGAGTTGGCAGGGTATGACCTTCACCCAGGCTGCCCTCGGCTCCCTGGCCCTCGTGGTAATAGCCGATATTACTGCCTATGTCCTTGCGCGGCTGGCTGGAGTTTTTGTCAGGGTCTATTCCAAGGCTGTGCTGCAGCTGCTCAAGATTGCGCTTCTGATTGCTGTTATTACGCTGCTCCTGACTTAAGGAAGCACGGGCTGAGGCCACGACGGCCTGACTGGCACTGAGAGTCTGAGCCAGGCGGATGATTTCCTCGCGCTGCTGAACGTTAAAGCCCAGCTGAGCGCTCAGGCTGTCAATGCAGCGCTCGCACTCCTGAGGACCTTTGGTAATAGCCTGCAGCAACATGCGGGTATCGCCCTGACCAAGAGGGCGAATGGACGGGGCCGGGGCAGCAGCGCCGGCTACGCCAGCAGCGGCGCCAGCGGCTGCAGCGGCAGCCGGGCTGGCGGTGCCCTGGGCATTGATGGCAGCGGCCTCCTGATGAAGAGCGGCAATAGCGGCAGCTGAGGCATTTCTGGCAGAGCCGGGCATCAGACCGCCCAGTTCGCTTGCCAGCATGGAGGTGGGATCAAAAGGCGCAGCTGAGCTGCCGGTCAGGCCTTGAGCCCCCGGAGCTGCTGAAGAGATAAGGGATGAGACAGAAGGGGTGGCTACTGTGTTTAATTCACCGCGCCAGAGTTTTTTTTTTCAGGGGTAAAGGCCAGCAGACGCAGCAGTGTCATCTCAAAAGCACTGCGACCATCGGTGGCATACTGATACTCCTGAACGCCCTCAAGCACAATCTGATAGTAAAGCTGAATCTGCTGAGGGGTAAATACAGGGGCATACTGCTCAAGCAGCTGACGGTTGATGGAAAAGACTTCCAGATCAGTGCGGCCAATGAGCTGATAGAGGGCCAGGTCATGAAAGGCAATGACCAGCTCATCAAGCAGTGAGCGGTAATTTGGAGCCTTCTGGCGCAGCTCTTCGAGCAAAGTGGCAAAGGTCATGTTCACGGCTGCAGCAGCATTGTCAGCCGGGGCAGCCTCGCCGCCTGCGGCAGCGGCTGCTGCGTCGGCAGCGGCTGCGCCAGCACTGGCTGCAGCGGCCTGAGACGGAGCGCACAGCATCTGCAGTATGGCACCGGTAAAGGAATCACCGGCTGTGCCCAGCATGGAGTAGACAGTGGCGGTCTCAAGTTTGCCATTGCCAAGGGCGACAGCCTGGTCGCAAAGAGACAGGGCGTCACGCATGGAGCCACGGGCGGCACGGGCAATGGCCAGCACGGCCTCGGCCTCAAAAGGAATGTTTTCCTTGCCGCAGACAGATCTGATCTGCCCCTGAATCTGATCCATGTTCAGAGCACGCAGCTGGAACTGCAGACAACGTGAGAGCACAGTGGTAGGAATCTTGTGCGGATCAGTGGTAGCCAGAATGAATTTGACGTAGGCAGGCGGCTCCTCAAGGGTCTTGAGCAGAGCATTGAAGCTGCTGGTAGTGAGCATGTGCACTTCGTCAATGATGTAAATCTTGTAGCGGGCGTGAATAGGCGGGTACTGGGTATTCTCCAGCAGCTGACGGGTATCGTCCACCTTGGTCTGGGAGGCGGCGTCGATTTCGATAACATCAGGGAAAACGCCGGCGGTAATACCCTCACAGGCCTCACACTTGCCGCATGGGTGAGAGCTTACGCCCTCCTGACACTGCAGAGCTTTGGCAAAGATTCTGGCAATGGTGGTCTTGCCGATACCACGGGTACCGGTAAACACATAGGCATGGTGGGTCTTGCCACTGTCAATAGAGTGAGCCAGGGCCTTTAAGACGTGCTCCTGTCCTACCACATCCTCAAAATTCTGAGGGCGGTATTTACGGGCCAGGGCCAGGTACTCAACTTCTGATTGCATTGCCATAGAAATCCTTGGTGATAAAAGTCAGAAAAACCCAAGCCCCAAACAGCAGATTAAGACTGTTTCGGGCTTGGGGTCTCATTATGTCAGGCCCTGCCATGCGCATCTTCTGCGCCCTGGGCAGGGCTTAATTGCACCGGTACAGGCGATTCTTGCCACCCGGCCGCCGCCCTGGTTTATGCAGGGCATAGGGGGCCGTCCGGGGTGGCCACGGTAGCCATGGCGGCCATGGCGGCCGGAGCCTGGTGGCGCTGACGGGGACTAGTGGCCTGGGAAATCAAGCAGGCCAAAGCTGTCTACGCCGCATTCGGCCTTGATTTTATCACAGCCCCCCAGATCGACCAAGTCGATAACAAAAGCGGCTCCCACTACCTGAGCGCCGGCTCGCTGTGCCAGTTTGATGGTGGCAATAATGGTACCGCCGGTGGCCAGCAGATCGTCTACGCACAGCACGCGCTCGCCTTCCTTGACTGAATCAACATGCATGTGCAGCTCATTGGTGCCGTACTCAAGCTGATACTCTTCTTTCATGGTCTCACGTGGCAGCTTGCCTGGCTTGCGTACCATGACAAAGCCGGCACCCAGACGGGCAGCCAGAGGAGCGCCAAAGACAAAGCCACGGGCCTCTGAGGACAGCACCTTGTCAATTTTGACATCCTTAAAGGCCTCATAGAGCATGTCAATGGTCAGACCAAAGGCGCGGGCATCTTCACACAGGGTGGTAATGTCACGAAAGAGGATGCCTGGAACAGGGTAATCCTGGATGCTGGTAATGGTCGACTTCATGTACTCAATCTTATTGTCAAAATCGCTGATACGACCACGCAGAATATTATGCATCTTTAACTCAAACCTCGTAATGTGACAGACGCCGTTGTTAAAACCACTCAGGCCCGCAGGGCACAGCAACATGACAGTCACCGCAGCCCCTGCCAGGGCAACCTCTCAGGCCGTCAGGGAGACCTCTGAGCCTGCCCTGACGGCCGCCCCATCACAGGCGCAGCTGCTGTGTTGCCGGCAAATAAACCTGATAAAACCGGGAAAGTGCTCTTTTCAGAGCGCAAAACACGATTATACCCCTACCATGGTCCTTTTAGAACAGTAAGCATGGCCCTCAGTCTCATATTGACGGGCCACATAGATACTTTTCCCGTGACTGCAATCATGGCACTGCCAGGTCACTGCCTGACTGATTGCCGGTCTATGGCGCCAGCGCCCGCACCTGCTCATGAAGCTGCCCCTGCGCCTGCAACTTCGGCAGTCCTTACGCCAGCGCCAGCACCTGCTCATAGAGCTGCCTCTGCGTCTGACACTGTGCAGGTACGGGCAGCTGACCTTGAGTCTGAGCTTGCACGTTCCCCGAATGCGCTGACAGGGTAAGGCCTGCGGCAGGCTCTGGGGCACGCTGGTGCGTTGCATAGCTGCCGGCTGCTGTATGACATCCCAAGGGACTTAAGGCAGAGAGCTGCATGACCGTATGCAGGCTGATAGCGGCTGCGCGCATGAGGCTGGGGCCAATAAAGTCTTGTTATGGGACGCAATATTTGTCACAATCAGCCTGAGCGCCGTGACCGGTAACGTAACCGGCGGCAGACTCACTTAGCAGAGCCTTGGTTAATGGCCGGGAACAGCTCAGGAGGCCGGAAAAGCATTTCCGGATGGCCTGGGCTTTTTTCAGCTCTGAAACAGGGAAAGCCGGCTCTGGCTTGTATTTATTGATACTGCAGTTACACACTGCTGCTACCTGAGCTCAGATCTTTTTCGCACCTCGCATTCTTATCACCTCCCCTTGAGCCAGCGCTCAGAGACCATGAGAATCTTGTGAATCTGGTCCTGGGCCACACGGGGCTGCCTGCTCAGCCTGTCCTGCATGTGCTGCCTGTTCAGCCTGTGCAGCCTGCCAAGCCTGGCGGGCCGGCGGGTGCATGGCAAGGGCCGGGGCCTTATGGCCTGTGGCTCCTGGGCTCCAGGCCTGTGGCCACGCAGGCCGCAGCCCGGTGGACCGGGGAATGGTTGAGGTGAGCCGCCAGGGGCAGCGGTGCTGTGACTGTGGATTGATTACAGGATTTTTGGCATGAGCGTATTTAATGTGGACTGGTGGGGCAATGGCTACTTTGAGGTTAATGAAAAGGGCCATGTCGAGGTCTGTCCTGATCCTGATGTCCCTGAGGCACGTGTAGACCTTGCTGAACTGGTAGCCTCACGTGAAAAGAGCGGCCAGCGTCTGCCGGCCCTGTTCTGCTTTCCGCAGATTCTCCCGCACCGCGTGCGTTCCATTAACCGCGCCTTCCGTCAGGCCCGTGACAATTATGGCTACAAGGGCGATTACTTTCTGGTTTTCCCTATCAAGGTCAATCAGCACCGCCGTGTAATTGAAAGCCTTACCCAGTCAGGTGAGCCCCTTGGCCTTGAGGCCGGATCCAAGGCTGAGCTCATGGTGGTACTGGCCCATGCCGGCCGCACCCGCAGCGTAATTGTCTGCAATGGCTACAAGGATCGTGAGTATATCCGTATGGCTCTCAATGGCGAAAAGCTGGGCCATAAGGTTTACATCGTTATTGAAAAACTCTCCGAGCTGCGCCTTGCCCTTGAGGAAGCCGAGCGTCTTGGTGTTACCCCGCGTCTTGGTGTCCGTGCCCGTCTGGCCTCTCAGGGTTCAGGCAAGTGGCAGGCATCAGGTGGTGAAAAGTCCAAGTTCGGACTGAGCGCCACTCAGGTACTCGACCTGGTAAAAGAGCTCAAGGATGCTGACAAACTCAACTCCCTGCAGCTTATCCACTTCCACCTTGGCTCCCAGATGTCCAATATCCGTGACATTGCCAATGGTGTACGTGAGTCAGCCCGTTTTTATGTGGAGCTGGTCAAGCTCGGCGCCCCTATTGACTGCTTTGACGTGGGCGGCGGCCTTGGTGTGGACTATGAAGGCACCCGCTCCCAGTCTGACGCCTCGGTCAACTACGGCCTTTGTGAGTACGCCAACAACATTATCTGGGCCATTGGTGATGCCTGTAAGGAACACAACATTCCTCAGCCTACAGTAATCACCGAGTCAGGCCGTGCCCTTACAGCCTATCACACCGTGCTGGTATCCAATGTCATTGGTGTGGAGCGTGTCTGCCAGCTGCCAGATGTGGTGGAGCCTGCTGCCGATGCCCCAAGACCACTGCGCTCCATGTGGAATACCTGGAATCTCATGCACGAGAGCAAGCAGCACCGCTCCCTGCGTGAGTGGCTGCATGACAGTCAGCTTGATCTCAATGACGTGCACCATGGCTTTGTGGTGGGTGACTACTCCCTCGAGGATCGTTCCTATGCTGAGCAGATGTACCTTTCTATCTGCTCTGAGCTCAGGAAAATGCTCGATCCGCTTAACAAATCGCACCGCATTCTCATTGATGAGCTTGAAGAGCGCATGGCTGACAAGCTTTATGTCAACTTCTCGCTTTTCCAGTCCCTGCCTGATGCCTGGGGTATTGATCAGCTCTTCCCTGTCATGCCGCTTGAATTTCTCAATCAGCCTATGACCCGCCGTGCCGTACTGCTTGATATCACCTGTGATTCAGACGGTGCCATCAAGCACTATATGGACGGAGATGATGTGTCCAACACCATGCCATTTCCTGAGTATGACTCGGACAATCCGCCATATATAGGCTTTTTCATGGTGGGAGCCTATCAGGAGATTCTGGGCAATATGCACAATCTCTTTGGCGATACCGAGGCTGTTGATGTTTACGTCAATGAAGATGGCAGAGTGCGCCTGCGCCTCAGTGACGAGGGCGATACCGTAGCTGACATGCTGCAGTATGTTCAGCTCGATCCGTCAAAGCTGCTCAACGAATTTACCCGCGAAGTACGCGACAGTGGTCTTGATGAGAAGCTGCAGCGTCAGTTCATCAATGACTTTAAGACCGGCCTGTATGGCTATACCTACCTTGAGGAGGATCAGATTTCATGAGTCAGTGCCAGCAGATTTTCCAGACCCTTGGCAATAAGGAAGACACCTCTCTGGTAGCCAACAGCTTTGGCTACCTGCGCAGCCCTCTGGTCTTTAATCCTTATGAGGCCACTGCTGACGTGGCCATTACCGGCGTACCTTTTGATATTGCCACTTCAGGCCGCTCAGGATCACGCTTTGGACCTCAGGCAATACGTGCCATTTCCACCCAGCTTGACTGGGAACACTGCCGCTATCCATGGGATTTCTGTCTCAAGGACCGTCTGAACATCATCGACTGTGGTGATCTTGTCTACTCCTTTGGTGATGCCCGCTCCATGGCCAGCGCTCTTGAGACCCACACCTTAAAGCTGCTGCAAAGCGGCAAGACCTGCCTTACTTTCGGCGGCGATCACTTTGTGACCCTGCCACTGCTGCGTGCCCATCACAGACACTTCTGCAAGGACGGCGGCAAGCTCTCCCTGCTGCACTTTGATGCCCACTCTGACACCTACTCCAACGGTTCAGATGCCGACCACGGCACCATGTTCTACCACGCACCAATGGAAGGTCTTATCGACCCTGAGCATTCAGTACAGGTAGGCATACGTACCGAGTATGACAAGTCCCTGGGCTTTAACGTACTGCACGGCGCCCTTGCCAACGACATGAGCGTTGAGGACATTGTGGCCTCCATCGAAAAGACTGTAGGCTCCAACCCTGTCTATCTGACCTTTGATATTGACTGCCTTGATCCGGCCTTTGCCCCTGGCACCGGCACTCCAGTGTGTGGTGGTCTGTCCACCGACAGGATTCTCAAGATCATCCGTGGTCTTAAGAACATCAACATTGTAGGCTACGATGTCATGGAGGTCGCCCCTGTCTACGACCACGGCGAAATCACCTCCCTGGCCGCCGCCACCCTGGCCCTGGACATGCTTTATCTGCACGCCTCAAAGCGCGCCTGATAAGCCCGCAGCCCGTCATGGCAAGGGCACGTCCCCGGCTCCGGGGCACTGCTCAGGGCCATCGCTCAGTGCCATGGCCCTGAGGCAAGGCCCTTAGGCTGGGCCCCTGGCCATGGCCATGGCGGGCCGCCCCGTCCGGCAGCAGCCATTGACTATGGCATGGCTGCGCCGGGCGCCTCCCTTTTTGTGTCTGTCTTTGTTTTCACCTGTTGATCAAGAGCCCGTAAAGTGACTGACAAAACCATTCCCTGCCTGCACCCGCGTGCTGTAATCTTTGACCTCGATGGCACTCTGCTGGACACAGCTCCGGACATTATTGGCGCCTGTAATGCCACTCTGGAACACTTTGGCTATAAGAGCCTTGATGAAGAGCTGGCCCGCACCAGAGTAACTGCAGGCATGCGTGAAATGCTCAAGCTGGGCATACCTGAGGATGAGCACGCCAGTGCTGACATTTCAGGAGCCATGCGCTCTTACTTTGCCCAGTACTACATGGACCATATCAACGATCGCACCACAGCTTTTGAGGGCATGACCGCCCTGCTCGATGACATGAAGAAGGCAAATATCAAAATAGCCGTGGTTACCAACAAATACATTGAAATGGCCGAGAAGCTGCTCAAAAACTACAGCTTTTACAGTGATTTGAGCGTGGTTCTGGGCTGCGACAGCGTAGCTAACAGCAAGCCTCACCCTGAGCCGGTCTTAAAGGCCCTCAACATGATGAATATCGGCCCTTACGATGCTGTCTATATTGGCGATCACCTCAATGACATCATAGCGGCCAACCGGGCCCGCACCCGCTCAGCTGCAGCCCTGTGGGGTTATGGAGCCCGCGAGTGCGGCCATCCTGAAAACTGGTTTGCCCACTTCATGCTCAGGGACACAGCTGACCTGCGCGCCCTGTGCCTCAAGGACTGACGCCGTCAGCAACCGTCACCAGGGCCATGAGCATTGCCCGGGGCATGACGTGCCATGACGAGACCTACATGGCCGGACGTGCTATGCCCGCCGACCTGGCCTGACGTGCCATGGCCGTCGGCATGGCTCCAGATACGCCGGCAAAGCACATAAGTACGCGCGGATCTGGCTGACAGTTTCAGTCGCGCGTGCTTTTTGGGGCATGGCCCTTAAATTATGGCCAATTTATTTATGCTGTGACATAATGTGACAGACTGCACAGCATCTGCATCTGATAACCGGGAGAAAGTTGGGATAGTTTTTCTTCTCAGATGCAGGCAAAAAAAGCCATGATCAGCCCTGGTCTGCCCGGAGCTGAGTCTTGCTGCAGCCATATAGTTGTTGGCAGCTCCCTGTTTTTCAGGCTGCAGGTCCATTCAGAGTATTTATATGCGCTTTTCATCACTGACAGCATGTGTGCCTGGTTTATCCGTCTCCAAATGTCTTGCCACAGTTGCAGCCACTGCTGTCACCGCTTCACTTCTTTCCCCTGCCCAGGCAGCCCGTGTCTATGATCAGGAAAATGTCTCCCTTGATCTCTTTGGCCACGTCCGCACCATGGTCGTAAACGATGGTGCATGGTACGACCTTACCGGCAACAGCTTCAATGAAACCACCTCATACAGCTCCGCCCGCCTGGGTCTTGGTGCCCGCAGCAGCATTGCCACCGGTCTTGATGCCATTATGATGGCCCAGTGGGAAACCGGTGTTGATGCCAATGGCAATGAAGGCGCCCTTAACGATACTGAATATCTGTTTGCCGGTCTTGATGCCTGGCAGTACGGTACTTTAATGGCCGGTCGCGGCGATGGTGCCTACTATAATGTGGTCGGTGCTACAGACATTTTCACTGTACTGGACACAAGCGCTTCAGACTACTATATGCTCGGTAATCAGCGTCCTGCCCAGATCATGTATTCTCTGCGTGGCCTGAGCTGGGATCTCAAGTTCTCCTGGCTCTTTGCCAGCGAGCCTCTTGGTCATACTCCCATGACCATTGACCATGGCCTGGCCGCCTCCATCTCCACCAAATTTGGAGACAAGGTAACCCTTTCCTACGGTATTGACTACTACAAGTTCAAATACACTCAGGCTGTAACCCCGGCCTCTCATGATTTCTTTGCCACCATGATGCAGGCTGACGGCTATGATGCTGCCACAGCTGCCGAACGTGCCGCTCATACTTCCCCTGGAGGCAAAAAGGAATACGGTGCCTCTCTGTCATACGGCAGCCTCGGTCAGGGACTGTATGCTGCAGCCGTCTTAAGTGCCACTGCTTACGACTATCTGCATCACCACATCTATACCGTGGATACGGCAGTCAATTACAGCTTTGAAAACGGTGTCTGGCTGAGCCTTGGCTATGGACACAAGCAATATGAGTCTGTAAAGGTACTGTCAGCTCTGACCATGGGCATGGGCTGGAATATCACCCCGGCCGTAAAGGTCTTTGCTGAAGCTCAGTTTGACCTTGACAGTGAAACTGCCCAGTTCTACGGAGCAGACCTTGCCCGCACCCTTAACTGGAATGAGGACAAGGTGGCAGCGGGCCTGCAGTATTCATTCTGACGGATGTTGCCCGATTTGCTGTCAGTATCCTTGTATGAGGACGTACTGTCTGTCCATGGGCCAGATGCCGTCCAAGGACCGAATGCCATCCAAGTACCGAATGCCGTCCAAGGACCAGGTGCCGTCCAGGGACCGAATGCCGTCCATGCCATGGTATGCCTGGCTGATATCACTGTCCTCAGACATCCCCAGATAAGGCAGTGAGACCTTCCTGGACCAGATACCGTCCATGAAATGGTGTGCACACCCGGATGTCAGGTCGCGGCACAAATGCTTTTAATACACACGCGGCGCCAGAAACCACCGTATTTTAGCCATCTTAATCAGGCACTATCCTATTTGCCTTAGAACTGTGGTATCATTTCCGCGCTAAACATTAACTTTTTAGAGAACTTCAACATGTCCAAACTGGGTGCTTTACTTAAAGTCAGCGCATTAGCTGGTGCCTTAGCTTTAGCTTCAGGCGCTTATGCTGCATCATTTAAGGTTCCTGTGAATTATTCTGTAGAGCTGGTAGATGGCCAGAAGTCTGACTTCGGTTACAACCGCTTCAGCCGTACCATTACTCTCAGCCCAGGTCGTCACCAGATTGTGATGTTGTTTGAAGGCACTTTTGGCAACGCCCGTGACTCCCGTCTTTACCAGGCTGCCAATCCAATCGTTGTAGATATTGCCAACATTCCTGACAACGCCGAATACACCTTTACCTACAATATGCCACGCGACAATCGCGAGGCTGAGGCTTACACCCGCTCCCAGAAGATCAACCTGATCAATGCCAGTACCAAAGCTGCCCTGTCCCCAGAGGAGGCCAGCTACTACATCCTGACTTCTGATTCCGGTTTTGCCATCTTACGTGACTACCGTGAGGATCTGGCCTCCGTAGGCCGTCTGTACGCTCCGGCCAAGGTCTTTGCTGAAATGGCCAACGATGACCGCACCGGTGTAACCGCTGAAAACGTTCCTACCGTCAAGGCCCGCGAGGGTGGATCAGCCGCTGCCATTGCTGCAGGTGCTGCCGCTGCCGCTCCTACAGTTCAGGCCACCTCAAAGAAGGCCAACACAGCTACAGTAATGAACGCTGAATTTGACCAGCTGGTTCAGCTCTACGAGGCAGCTGACGACGCCACCAAGCTCAAGTTCGTAAAGTACATCATGTCCCACTGATAAGCACCCTGCGGACATGATTACAGCGCTGACGCGCACAGGCCCTCCCCCGGAGGGCCTTATCATTTGTGCCCCTCCGCAATCCCCCACACCAGCTCCCCATCGCTCATCCTGGCTATCCCTCTCATCCTGGCTATCCCGCTCCTCATCCCGTTCATCCCGGACATCGGCTGTCATAGCCATCAGCGCAAGCAATTCCAGCATCCTCGACCGTCAGGCCGTCAATCATCCCTGCCATCAGGACAGTCATAACAACCGACCCGGATCTCAGCCAGCCATTCTGGCCCCCTCAATCGTCAGGAACGCAGGCTTATCAGTACCACCACGCCTCGCCCTGCTGCCACTTCTGCCACTGCTGCCACTGCTGAACCGGCAGCCCTGTTGACCGCATCTGTGCCCATAATTTTGAGCCCTGTACAGCAATTGCTTCCCAAAATTTACTACCAGAGAATTACTCATGCATTGCACCATATTGCACACGTTTGCAGCAAAATCATCGTCATGAGCCCTGAGAGGGTATTTAATCACAGGATTATTTGAGCAAATAAATCACTTCCTGGTACTTTAGCGGGCACTGACAGAGCCCCAGGCCAATGGCAACGTTTGCCTTACAGCCAGGATACTATGCCCGCTATCGGGGGTGTTACCTCTGCCTCTATGTGGCTGCTGCCATACCATACAGCCCCCTGCATGCCGGGCTAATGCACAATGCTGCGGCTCATGAGGCAAGGAGACCCGGTAGAACCAGGAGCTTGCAGCACTGCCAATGCTGGGACTAAGTCATTTGGGCCTGCAGTCATGTATCCGCTGTTTCAGCGCAGCTGAAATGAAAACTGGCTCAGGCTGCCACAGGCTTCAGATCTGATGAATGCAGCGTAAGCTGCTGTTCTTTGCGCTGTCGCTCCTGCCCTGTCTCTGTTCTTGCCCTTGAGCTGTCCCTGTTCTTGCCCTTGACACTGCCCCTGCTATTGGCACTGCCACAGCTCTTTCACATGCTCTTACCCTTGTTTTGCTCTTGCTATTGCCATTGCATCTGTACCATGTTCTTGCCCTCATGGTGCTTCATCGGCACGGTAACGTCTGTCTTGAGACGCTTTCTTTCAGGCAAAAGAAAGGCGGGGACCAGCCCCGCCTTGAAATAATTCGTTAAGCAAATTCTGTATTTTACTGGCCCTGACTAAGGAGGCTCAGAGCAATGGTAGGACGCTGATTGGCCTGTGCCAGAACAGTCTGGGAAGCCTGCTGAATAATGTTATTGGCAGTCAGGGCTGCGGTCTCTTCGGCAAAATCTGTGTCTCTGATTCTGCTGCGGGCATCAGACTCATTTTCAGAGATGGAAGCCTGGTTGCGAATAGTACTTTCCATACGATTTTGGAGAGCACCCAGCTCAGCACGCTTGGTATCAACAGCCTGAATGGCCTTGTCGATATTGGCCAGAGTGTTGGTAGCTGTCTGAGCGGTAGATACGGACCATCTTACAACACTGCCGCCAGCGCCATCAGGAATGTAAAGACCATTGCCAGCATTCTTATTACCGGCAGTCAGACCGGCCTGAGCAGCAATGCCTGACATGGAGAAGCCTTTATCCCACACCAGTGACAGCACGTCACCGGCATTGGCACCTACCTGGAAAACAATCTTAGCTGCCTGGTTATTAGCACCGCTTGGAATTAAGCTGTTTGGGTTCTTAAGGTGATCCTTATTGTTGTTTGGATCACGTGGGCCGTTAAGAACGGTCTGGCCGGCAAAGGTGGTCTGACGGGCAATACGGGTGATTTCATCAGACAGCTGGGTCACTTCTTCCTGCAGAGCCTTACGGTCTGACTCGGAATTGGTGCCGTTGGCTGCCTGTACGGCCAGCACACGAATGCGCTGGAGCATACTGGTGGTTTCGTCCAGAGCACCTTCGATGGTCTGGGCCAGAGCAATGCCGTCATTGGTGTTGCGGTTGCCCTGATTGAGGCCGTTAATCTGAGAGGTAAGGCGGTCGGAAATCTGCAGACCGGCGGCATCGTCCTTGGCAGAATTAATTCTCAGACCTGAGGAGAGACGCTGGTAGCTGGTGTTTAAAGCCAGGGTGGAGTTCGACAATTTGCGCTGGGCATTGATGGAACTGACATTGGTATTAACGTAAAGTGCCATTTGTTTCTCACTTAGTCAGGGAACTAAGGGGAGCAAAACCACATAATCCTGACTTCCAATTTCACAATCAGAAGATTAATTCTTCTCTCATTACCCCCGTAAGAGCACCAATTGTGCCAACATCATAAAATTACATTATGCCTTGCCTTTTTTACGCCATTTTTTCATCACAGCGTGCCAGGTCCGCGCTGCTTTGCCTCTTATAAAGTGTCAGTTTTTCGCACATAAAGTACCAGTCTCCTATCTCACCAGATAATAAATGCGGGTCATCCCCGCCTGACTGGCACGGCTGTGAGCGCCATATGCTTTCTAAAACCAGCCTGGCAGCACCTGGTAAAATCAGGAAGTTTCGGCCATAACCTGCAGCTGCCCTGCCTGTGTCATAACAATACAGCAAGGACACTGTGTATCCTCTTTAGTAAAGTGCCCCTGCATGGAGCCCCACCTGCGTCGGCAACAGCATCATGCCCCTCATGCTTATGAGTGCTTTGCACTTATGTAAAGCCTGTCAGGCTGAGACTTAAAACCACAGGTACAGCAGCGCCCGCACACGCGTTCTTAATTGCCACCCGCAATAACTCATAGCGGGGCAGCGCTGGCCTGGCACTGATAAAGGGGCGGCCGGCCTGGCCACCAGTAGGCAGTTTAACGCTAATTACATGCCTGTCGCGGCCCGGCGCCGGTGGCTTCATGCCTGGATGCGGCACAGTGCCGGTGCCGGGCGCAGTGCTGGCGTCAGGACTGCGCTGGGCAGCGCGCCGATGTCAGCCGTGCAGCTCGTTGTATATATGCTCGGCCATTTTGGGGCTGATACCCGGGACCTTGCACAGCTCTTCGACACTGGCGCGCATCACCTCCTGCATGCCGCCCAGGTGCTTAAGCAGAGCCTGGCGGCGCTTTGGACCAATGCCGCTTACAGACTCAAGCTTTGAGGTGCGGCGGGCTTTGGAGCGACGGTTACGGTGACCGGTGATGGCAAAGCGGTGCGATTCATCACGAATATGGATTACCAGCTGCAGGGCAGGTGAGTTAAGTCCCAGATTAATGCGCTCATGGGTAAAGGCCCTGATTAAGGTCTCAAGGCCCTCCTTACGGCCCTCGCCCTTGGCAACAGCCACAATCACAGGCATGGGGGTGCGGGCACCGGCAAAGGCAGCGCTCAGCACCTCTTCGGCCTGCGCCAGCTGTCCCGGGCCACCGTCAATAAAGACCAGCTGTGGGCACTCACTGCCATCAGGGTCACGGAAGCGACGGGTGAGCACCTGATGCATGGCCGCAAAGTCATCACCCGGGGTAATGCCCTCGATGTTATAGCGGCGGTAGCGGGAGCTGTCCGGCCCCTCACGGTTAAAGACCACGCATGACCCTACGGTCAGCTCACCCATGGTATGGGAGATGTCATAGCACTCCATACGCTCAATACCGCTGATACCAAGCAGTCTTTCCAGGTCCTCAATACGTCTGTGGGCTGTGGCACTGGAGGCCATTTTGGAGTCGAGCGATACCTGGGCATTGGTCATTGCAAGATGCAGGAACTTGCGCCTTGCGCCCCTGCTGCCCCGGTTAAAGCGCAGTGTCTTGCCAAAGCGTGCCTTAATGGCCGCGCCTATGAGCTCAAGCTCACTCTTAGCGCTGCCGGCGGCGCCCTCAGCACCGCTATCCGCACCAGCGTCCTGAGCGCTGTCCATCTCACCTGTCAGCTCAGAAACAGGATCAGCGCTGTCAGCTGCGCCCGCACCGCAATTTTCATCAGCAGCGCCGGCCATTTCAGCCGCTCTTTCAGCAGCAGCGCCGGACTTTTCAGCCGCTCTTTCATCAGCAACGCCGGCCTTTTCAGCCCCGCTGTCAGTAGCTGCTCCGTCCAGATCAGCACCTTTCTTCTTATGGCCACGGCGTGAGCTGGCAGCACCTGCGCTGTCTGTACTGTCTGCGCTCAGCTCTGGTGTATCAGAGCCCTGCTTACTGTCGTCGGCTGCTGCCACTGCAGCGGCTGAGCTGAGAGCACCATCGTCGTAAGCGTCTTCAGCACAGGCATGGCTGTCGGCCTCATAATCGATTGTGAGGGCGCAGTCTGCGTCGTCAGCCTCATTGCCCGGCTCAAGCTCCATCGATCTTATGCGGTCGATAAACTCACGGGCCTCGCTAAAGTCGCCATCCTTGCTGACCGGGCGTTCATAAATCCTGTGGTCAGGGCCACTGCTCTGCCCAAAGTCATTTACTGTTATGCCCCGGGCTGCACTGTCGACAGCAGCATTGTCAGCGTCCTGAGTATCTGAGTTTGCCGGGGAGGACAGGCCGCCTGCTGATTCATCCGGTAAGTCAGCGGCAACGGCGGAGCCTGTGCGGGCGGCGCCTGCACTTGCGGCGGCCGGGGCTGCTGGCGGCTGGTCGTAGTCGAGGTCGAGCACTACCTCATCAGGGATAAGGTTAGGATGCTCATCGTTGAGGTAAAACTGGCCCACAAAGGAGAGCACCAGGTCACGGCTGCTGCGTGCCTGGTCGGACAGACGCGGGTAGAAGGAGCGGCTGCCAAAGACACGGCCATTGCGTATAAATAGCACGTGAATACAGCCCATGCCGCCGGCCATGGCATAACCGATAATGTCTACGGGATGCTCAATGCCTGACACAATGCTGTTGCTTTCCTGAACGCGGCGTAAGGTGGTCAGCTGGTCACGCAGTACGGCTGCCTGCTCAAACTCCATGTTCAGGGCATGCTCTTCCATCTTTTTGACCATGGTGGTGAGCAGCTCCTGATTGCGTCCCTGTAAGAACAGACGGATAAGCTCAACCTGCTCATGGTACTGACGGGTCTTTTCCTCACTCATGGGCACGCACGGTGCCAGACATTTGCCTATCTGGGCCATGAGGCAGGGACGGGAGCGGTGAGCATAGACTGTATCTTCACACTGGCGGATAGGAAAGAGACGCTGCATGAGGCGCAGACTGTCCTTAACGGCTGTTGAGTCCGGGAAAGGTCCGAAATAATCACCCTTTTTGCGGCGGGCACCACGGTGAAAGTAAATGCCCGGATGCTCATGAGCTGTGGTCAGCAGGATAAAAGGATAGGATTTGTCATCGCGCAGCAGGATATTGTAGTGAGGCTGATATTTCTTGATGAGCTCATTTTCCAGAATGAGAGCCTCGGTCTCGGAAAAGGTAACGGTAAACTCAATGCTGGCAATATGAGATACCAGAGCTGAGGTCTTAATGGTCTGATCTTTAAGAAAGTAGGAGCTCAGACGGTTTTTAAGATTACGGGCCTTACCTACGTAGATAACCTCACCCTTGCTGTTGTACATGCGGTAACAGCCCGGCAGTCCCGGCACAGTTTTCAAAAAGTCACGGTAATCAAAGGCTGCAGCCGCCTGCGCCTCATCAGCTCCCGCCCCGTCAGCACAGTTCTCCTCTGCTGCGGCACCACCGGCAGCCGCAGCCGCTGCTGCAGCTGCCGCCTCCTTAGCTGCCAGGACCACAGCGGCACTGGCATTTAAGGCCGAACCAAAGCCGTCACAGGCCTCAGAGCCTGCCACAGTGCCTGCGCTGGCACCTGCACCAGCACCAGCTACTGCCCCGGCATCAGCTACTGCGCCGGCGGCACTACTGGAAGCAGCCGCTCCAGCAGCATTGCCGGTGGCACCTGCGCTCAGGGCCGCCTTACCCTTTTTAAGCGCACTGAGGTCAGTGGTGCGGCTGCGCGAGCGCCGTGCCGCACCGCTCAATGGCGATAAGGGACGGCTGACATCCATGGACTCAATAAAACTGTCATCACTAAGGCCATCATCATCGTCAAGCACCTCTGCATCATCAGCAGCACGGCTCCTGCGGGCACCAGGTACCCGACCCGGCTTCTGAGCACCTGCTCCATGGACTGAACCTGCTCCATGGGCTGAACCTGCTGCACGGGCTGCCCCGGCACCACGGGCAGCTTCAGAGCCCTGGCCGGCACCTGCAGTCCTGCCAGCAGCAGGCTGATTGTCATCAGCAAGAGCACAGTCAACACCATGATCAGAGGCCAGGTCATGACAGTGAGCACTGTCCCTGACAGGAGCCTGATCCCTTGCCATGGCCTCATCCTGTGCATCAGGCTTAATATGAGCCTCACCTTCAGGCGCAGCACCGGCACTGCCTGAATCACTGTCACTGCCCTGAGCCAGCTGCGCTGCCCTGCGGCGTTTTTGCCCGGCTTTGGCCAGTGATGCCAGCTGCACTTCCTGCCTGAAGGTTCTCATCTTGTCGCTCCAATAAAGGGCCTGAGCCCGCTGATGGTAATATTCGGCAAGTTTAACAGGACAGGCCCTGACAGTGAGCCCCGGCGCGCCATTTTTTTATTGCAGCTAAAGTCTGCCGCCCCATGCCCCCTGCTTACCTGCTCACTTCCTCAGATATTAAGAGCTCTGCTCTGTGCTTTAGATATTAAGAGCTCTGCTCTGTGCTTTAGTGCTGCCCCAGGGGCTGAGGACAGTCTCTCTGAGGCCTGAGCTACCTACCTCAGGTGCTGGATGGGTACAATCAGCGGGATTTTTTTTGCCGGGCCCAAATGCAGTAAGGGCAGGCCGGTTACCCGGTCTGCCCTTTAGCCAGAAAGCACTCCTGATCTCTTATCCCTTCCGTATAGCCGCCGGAGGGGCAGTCAGGAGAAGCTCAGTGCAGCCTTTGAGCCCATCAGGTGGATAGCCGCCACCTGTGTGATGGTCTGTCAGGCTGTGAGCACTGTTTTTTCAGAATTACTTCTTGTCCTGACCTGCAACTGGAACTACTGCACCGTTGTACTTTTTGGTGATGAACTTGGCAGTCTCAGCTGAAGACAGCTCATCAATCAGAACCTTGAGATCAGGGTTCTTGGCGCTCTTGGAGTTGGCCACGAGGATGTTTACATAAGGGGAGTCGGCATCTTCAATGAAGATAGCGTCCTTTAATGGATTTAAACCGGCTGGCAGGGCGTAGTTGGTGTTAATAACAGCAAAGTCCACATCAGGCAGAGCACGTGGCAGCTGGGCAGCCTCAAGCTCCTGGAACTTTAATTTCTTAGGGTTCTCAACTACATCAAGAACAGTAACGGTTACATCATCAGGGTTGGCAACCTTGATAAGACCGGCCTTGGCCAGTAATAACAGAGCACGGCCGCCATTGGTAGGGTCATTAGGGATACCAACGGAAGCACCTTCCTTAATGTCCTTAAGCTTCTTGATGCCCTTGGAGTAAATGCCCATTGGCTCAATGTGAACACCGGCAACGTTTACCAGATCAGAGCCGTGGTCCTTAACGAATACGTCGAGGTATGGCTGGTGCTGGAAGAAGTTAGCGTCGAGCTCACCGTCAGATACGGCCAGGTTTGGCTGAACGTAATCATTGAACTCGGTGATCTTGAGCTCTACGCCCTTCTTGGCCAGAGCTGGCTGAATGTACTCGAGAATCTCAGCATGAGGAACTGGAGTGGCACCCACCTTGAGAACACCGGCGTTGGCTGCAGAAAGACCGCCAAATAAGGCAGCGGCAAGAGAAACGGCTAATAAAGTATGCTTCATGACTAAATATTGCGCAGTTAACTGCGCCTCCTGAAAAAGTGAAATTCTGATTCCGCATCGCTGCGGGTTGCAAAAACTATAGCACCCCAAAATAAACAAAAACAAGCCAGCCCCTGAGTACCTCGTACCCGTCACGCCTGTTATCCCCAAAATGACGCACATCTCAGCCCCTGCATCAGGACGCATGCAGCTGCGCACCCGACATGTGCCCTGCAGCCCGGATATCCCATAGAAATGGCCTGACAGGCCTGACCTGCAGCCAGACATACAGCCGGGGCAAGCATACCCGGACAGGGACTTCACTCCGGGATTGCGTCATAGATCACAAATATGCACCAAAAACGAACAATCCCCCACTCACCCCCCTATAGAATCATAACTGTCAATGCAGATGCCACGACTAAGCCCGCCCACCACGACCTCGCCCCTTGTACAGGGAGTCAAAAAAAACGACCAGAGACAGTTATCTCTCTGGTCATTTCATAGCATATCCGGGCGTATATGTTCGGCTGCAGGTCCAGTCATTTCATAGCATAATCGGGCGTATATGTTCGGCTGCAGATCCGGTCGGTTCATAGCGTATCCGGGCGTATATGTTCGGCTGCATTCCTGATCGACTCCTCGCATATCCGGGCGTATAAGCCTGTCTGCTGTCACAGCTGGCACTCTCAGCTCAGTGATGACCTGACGCCAGCATGAACAGCAAATAAGGGCCCTCATGACTTTCAGCCTGCTGCCCCTGTACCTCACAACAGCCAGTGAGCTGTAAGCCTCCAGCCTGAATACCACCGGATGCTCAGGATCGGCAGTCAGATACCTCACTCACTCCTTTCCACCTGACAGGCAGCGTGACTGCTTCCTTGGCCTTACAGGTGCCGGCCTAACCAGCTCCCGACTGTCAGTAAAAGTCGATAAGGTCTGACTTAGAGAGCTTTGAGCACTGTCAGCTTCAGATAAGGGAGGCATACCTGTATGCAGCGGTACTGCCTGCTGCTGTCTGGAGCTTACCGGCTGGTCTGGTAACCTGAGATTCAGCTGCATGTGCTGGCGCAGCTGCTTTGTCGTGAGCAGCTGGCCCGGTTGCCTTGATTCAGCTGCGGGTACCGGTATTAGGCCTATGGCTTTGCTGATGGTGCTGGAGAGGATGCTTCAGACTTTGTGGCTGCCTCAGTTTTTGCTGCCGGTGCTGGAGCTGGGGCCTCAGGCCTGGTAGCCGGAGCGGTGGCCGGAGCGGCTGCTGGCGCAGAGTCAGCTGCAGCGGCAGCAGCTGCAGTGGCGGGGGCAGCTGGTGCCGCTGGCCTGTGCTCACCTGCTGTGATCTGGTCTCTTACTTTGGTGATGAAGTCAGCAAGGGGCAGGGTCCAGGCAACCTTGACCTTTGTGTCTACTGGCACCAGAAATTCGCTGACACCGTACTCACAGCTGCCATTATGGCCATCGGCACGCACGGCATGCAGCCAGTCGTAGGTGTAGCCAAGGCGGGTCCATGGATATTCCTTTTGTGAGAAGTAGGAGGCAATAATGCGGGAGTTAAACCAGTTCTCAAAGATTATCGGGTCATGCATGCTGCCATGCAGGCCGGCGGCTACGGCTGTCTTGTCGGCCTTTTTCTGACTTTCAAGCTCGGCATGTACGGTGGCAAAGGAATCAGCCGGACGGGAATTATGAACATCTGAGCGATAGGCAGGACGGATAACGTCATCAGGATTTACCCACATGGCAGTGACATGGGTACTGTAGCGATCAGCAGGCATACCCAGCATCTGATTGACGCGCACACTCCAGTCAGACACATCATGGTCATTTACGGCAAACCAGGCGGCAAATTCCTTATCGGTAAAGGTCCAGCACTGAAACTGCAGCTTCATGTCCCTGTCCTGAGGATAGGAATCAGGAAAAGCGTGGACGGTGAGCAGCAGCACCCGGCCCTGTTCGTCAAATGTGACCATGGGATCACCACGATTAAGGCTTACCAGGGGCAACAGCTCCTCAGGCTCTACTGTAAGGGCATCTTTAACTGCATTGCGGTACAGGGTCTGATTGCTCATCTGCTCATCCTGAGAGCTGGCCTTAAGTGCGGCACAGGAGGTACGTATTATCCTGCCCTGAGCATCATGGGCCCAGAGCTGGGAGGGTACTGAAAGTGAGGTGCTCTGAGCACCTGTGGTACTGGACTGACATCCGGTCATAACCAGAGCCAGACCTCCGGCAATGGCCAGAGCTGCAGTACGGCTGCAAAGTTTTTTCGTAGTCATGTAAATCTCCTCTGGTCCTGATCATATCTGAACCATGCCCGGAGATCTGTGCGCGCGCCCCCACAACAGCCATGGCCGGTGTGCAGTCCCGGCTAAAAGCTCCCACCATATTGCTCTAAAGCCATCAGGCCAGGGCTTCTGCTGCTCGGTTTAAGTCTCACTCCCTGGGAGTACTGTCCTGAAAGCGCATGCCTGGCTGTCCTGACGTCCGGTCATGACTGTTTACATTGCCATTCCGTCATGATTGCAGAGCGCAGAAAAAGGACAGGCCCCTGTTACCTTAAGCCAGAGGCTGGGTACAGGGGCCTGTGGTGCCGTTACTGTGCAGCTGTAAGCTGAGCGTGCAGCCTGTCAGAGCTGAGCTCTGATGGCGGGCTATGCCGGAGGCATGGCGCTGATACAGCCGGGCTGGCTGTCAGTGCGGGCGCTGTGGCTGCCGGTGCGGGCGTTGGCAGCACGGGGCGGGCGCTGTGGCAGCCGGACGGAACGGCTGCCTGCGCTGCAACGCCTGAGTGACCGGCGGCCGGCTGCGCCGGACCGGCAGGTGCCTGCTGGCGCCAGTAGGGCGGCCATGGCTGCCGGGGCGTAGCTGGTGCTTTAGCCTGAGACGGGCTGCATGAAGGACAGGGCGCTGCTTTCAAAGCGGGCAATGTCCGCGTCGTGCTCCAGGGTCAGGTCGATGCTGTCCAGGCCGTTTAACATGCAGTTGCGGTAGAAGTCATCAAGCTCAAAGCTGTAGCTTTTGCCATTGCACAGTACTGTCATGTCCTCAAGGCTGATGGTGATTTTTTCACCTGGGCTCTTTTCAAGGAAGGTGATGATTTCATTGACCTCATCGCCTGTGAGTTTGACTGTCAGCAGGCCGTTACCCAGAGCGTTGTTATTGAAGATACTGGCAAAGGACGGAGCGATTACGGCACGGAAGCCAAAATCGGTAAGGGCCCATGGGGCGTGCTCACGTGAGGAGCCGTTGCCAAAATTATCCTGAGCTACCAGCACTGAGGCGCCCTGATATTCAGGCTTGTTGAGGTTGAAGTCAGGATTTAACTGAGTTTCGGCATCATCAAGATAGCGCCAGTCGTGGAAAGCATGCTTTCCAAAACCTTTTCTGGTAGTGGCCAGCAGAAACTGCTTGGGTATGATCTGATCGGTATCGATATTGGCTGAGTTTAAAGGTACAGCCACACCTGTATGGACGGTAAACTTTTCCATGAGAACCTCTTTGACCTTCTCAGCTGTTATTTCTGCTCAATAAACTCGCGCACATCGCACAGCTGGCCCTTGATGGCACAGGCTGCTACTGAAGCCGGGCTCATCAGATGGGTGCGGGCGCCCTTGCCCTGACGGCCTACGAAGTTACGGTTGGAGGTGGAGGCTACGCGCTGACCTGCCTGAGCACGATCGTCATTCATGGCAAGGCACATGGAGCAGCCTGGCAGACGCCATTCAAAGCCGGCTTCGATAAAGATTTTATCAAGGCCCTCTTTTTCAGCCTGTGCTCTTACCCAGGCAGATCCCGGAACGGCCAGAGCACGTACCCCAGGGGCAATCTTATGTCCCTTTAAAATCTGAGCTGCGGCACGGAAGTCCTCAATACGGCCATTGGTGCATGAGCCTATGAAGGCCACATCGACACGGGCGCCGGTGAGCTTCTGCCCCTCCTTAAGGTCAATATACTCAAGGGCATCCACAAGGCTCTTGCGCACTACGGGATCACTTTGCTCTGCAGCCGATGGAATGGCCTGAGAGACACCTGTTACCTGACCTGGGTTGGTACCCCAGGTAATCTGAGGTTCGATATCATCGACATTGATATCAACCACCTTGTCAAAGACAGCATCCTCGTCGCTGTAAAGAGTCTTCCAGTGCTCTACGGCACGGTCAAAGTCCTCACCCTGAGGGGCCATCATACGGCCGCGCAGATATTCAAAGGTAGTCTCATCAGGGGCAATCATACCTACAGGAGCACCAAATTCAATGGCCATATTGGACAGGGTCATACGGCCCTCCATGGACAGAGCGCTGATGGCCGGACCGCAGAACTCTACGGCATAGCCGGTACCGCCTGCCGTGGTGAGCTTTCCGATAATGTATAAAATCAGATCCTTGGCATAAACACCAGGGCGCATGGTGCCATGGCAGTAAATCTTCATGGTCTTAAGACGGCCCTTTTTGAGGGTCTGGGTGGCCATGACGTGTTCTACCTCGGAAGTACCAATACCAAAAGCCAGAGCGCCAAAGGCACCATGAGTGGCAGTATGACTGTCACCACAGACAAGGGTAGTACCTGGCAGAGTAAAGCCGGTCTGAGGTCCGATAATGTGGACAATACCCTGATTAGGGTCACCAAGTCCAAAGAGTTTGACACCGAACTTTTCAGTATTGCTTATAAGGGTACGAATCTGATCCTGCGCCATAGGCGAGCAGGCCTCGATAGAGCTTTCCTGAGTGGAAACATCGTGGTCCATGGTTGCCAGGGTAAGGTCAGGACGGCGCATCCTGCGATGAGCTATCTCAAGGCCGGAGAAAGCCTGAGGGGAGGTCACTTCATGTACGAGGTGACGGTCAATATACAAGGTAGGTAACTCACCTTCAGCCTGATAGACAATATGGCTGTCGTAAACCTTCTGATAAAGCGTTTTGCCCATTTGTAAAACCTGTAATTTCCAATGGTGTGCTGCACAGGCATTTCATAAGCCCAAAGGCCATGCGGCCGGCTCAGCCTGCCCTGCCTGACTCTGACTTGCCCCGCCCAGCTCTGCCCAGTCCTGGGCATTGGCCCTGACCGGGCCAGGAGCCTGCATGGACTGGCAGGTCCTGTCGCTGTGGACGGGACGGGATGTCCGGGCAGCCCTTACTGTAGGGGTTGGCCTTGCTGTTCGGGCTGTCCTTATGGCAAAGGCCTCGAGTGCTCCGGCCGGGCGGCCAGACATCAGCAAGGTGCCAGGTCATGATCTCCATAGTGCTGAGCAGCTCATGGGTATCCTGTAATGTCAGAGCATGGTCATGGCCTTGGCCATGAGGGCATGCTATCTGCCCAGAGACAGAGTGTGGGACCTGTGGACTGCTCATGCAGAGTCCTGACTGAAAGGTCAGGAAAAACCGGTGCAGCCAAGGCACCTCCAGTACGGCCGTAAAGCTGATAAGAACCATGACAGTGTGCAATAACAAAGATATTGCACGGCTCTGGCTTCAATGCTCAGGGCTCAGTACTGACCGATGTCAGCGGGCCTGTTTCAGGCACTGTCTGTGTAGCTGGTGCGTCCTGATGTCAGCGGTCCGTGAGCCTTGCGGCACTGGGGTGCGTATTTCCCTCTTTATAGGGGAGTAATAACAATAGCGTTAATACCTGAAAAGATGATTTCAGGTCAGTGGTCCGAGCGTGAACCTGATGTGTAGTCTGCCCCGATAAGGGCACGATCAAAAAGACGGGCCGGTAAGCCCTGTGCGCACAGCTGCAAGTGTACTGTCCGGGGCGCAGCCCGGGCAGAGACAGTGGCTGTGATCCTGCTCTCAGGCGCTGCTGCCTGAGGGCGACCAGGCACTGCGGCCCGGGTCATCATGGTCGGTAGACCTGAATTGATGCCCACTGATTAAGGGGCGGGACGGGCTGGTAAGCCCTTCTGCCATACAGTCTGGCTTTACAGACTGATCTGGCACAGTGTGCTGGCAGACTGATCTGGCAGTCTTCTGGGGCACAGTGTGCTGGCAGACTGATCTGGCAGTCTTCTGGGGCACAGTGTGCTTGCCGACTGGTATGGCAGATCTGTTGGGGCACAGTGTGCTGGCAGACTGGTATGGCTGGTCTGGTTAGCAGCCCTTGTTAATGGCCTCGACAATGGCATCGCCCATCTGGGCAGTGGACAGGAATGGTTCGCCCTTCTTTACCAGATCACAGGTGTAGCGGCCAGAGGACATGACGGCGCTGACGGCGTTTTCGATATCCTTTGCGGCCTGCTCCTGCTTTAAGGAGTAGCGCAGCATTAAGGCTGCACTTAAGATCTGAGCAACAGGGTTGGCAATGCCCTTGCCGGCGATGTCAGGGGCAGAGCCGCCTGCTGGCTCGTACAGACCAAAGCTGGTCTCATTGAGGCTGGCAGAGGAGAGCATGCCCATGGAGCCTGAGATCATGGCAATCTCGTCAGAAAGAATGTCACCGAACATGTTGTTGCATAAGACCACGTCAAACTGTGATGGATCCTTGACCATCTGCATGGTGGCATTGTCGATGTACATGTGGTTGAGAGCGACATCTGGATAGTCAGCGGCAACTTCATCAACTACCTTGCGCCATAATACTGAGCTGGACAGAACATTGGCCTTGTCGATGGAGGTAACCCGCTTTGAGCGCAGACGGGCAGCATCAAAGGCTACACGGGCAATACGCTCAATCTCGTAGCGGTGATAAATCTCGGTGTCAAAGGCGTTTTCCTCGGCCCCCTCTCCTGCCATGCCCTTTGGCTGACCAAAGTAGATACCGCCGGTGAGCTCACGGACACACAGAATGTCAAAGCCACGGGAAGAGATGTCAGCACGTAATGGGCTTAAGTGCTCCAGGCCCTGGAAGATGCGGGCTGGACGGAAGTTACAGAAGAGCTTGAAGTGCTTGCGCAGTGGCAGCAGGGCAGCACGCTCAGGCTGCTCCTGAACTGGAAGGGACTCCCACTTTGGACCGCCAACGGAACCAAAGAGAACAGCATCGGCCTTTTCACAGGCAGCCAGGGTTTCAGCCGGTAAGGCCTTACCATGGGCATCAATTGCAGCGCCGCCTACATCCTTGAAATCATATTTAAGGGTAAAGCCGGCACGGGCGCTGACACAGTCAAGCACCTTGATGGCCTCTTTCATAACTTCAGGGCCAATACCATCACCTGGTAATACTGCAATCTGATATTCCATACTTTTATCCTTTTGTTTGAAAGGTCCTGTGGGACCGGCTGCCATCAGACACGGGCCTGAAAGTCTTTTGCCATGAGCGTTCCATTACCATGGAGGCAGGTCTGCCCTGTCACCATGGAAAGGGTCATGGGGCATGAGGTAATGCCCGGTAAGGCCATGTCAGAGCATCCGTACCTTGCTCAGGCGCGGTCTCTGCGGCCTCTGCGGCTTATGGCACCACTGCACTGCATAGGCACTGCAGCCTGCCTTTATGCTCAGTTACGCCCGGAAAAACTGTTCTCTACGGGGCCTGTACCTCATGGAGCTGCCGTCATACCTGATGCATGGCAATGCTCCTGTGATAAAGACTGTCCTTTTACTGCCCCACTTTAAGTACCTTGACCTGTATCTGTGTATTGTTCAGTGCACGGCATCGCGCCGTGCGTGGTTATGAGCCTGCAGCTGATATGCTGTGCTCATGCTCAATAAAGTGCCTGGTGTCACACCACTGTCTGTCTTACTGCCGGACATTTGTCAGCGGCTGTGGCTGACATTTGTCAGCGGCTGTGGCTGACATTTAGTCAGCGGCTGTGGCTGACATTTAGTCAGCGGCTGTGGCTGACTTTACGTCTTTCGCCTGACTGACCTTACGTCTGTCCTGCTGACACCGGGCCGGCGCTTAAGGCTCGTTTAAGCTGCAGCGACCGTCACAGTGTCCCGGCCCTTCGCCATGCTCCTTTTCCAGTTCGATTATCTGAGCGCGGTAAATACTGTTACAGGCATTAATAAGGGCCAGGGCCGAAGA
Organism: Anaerobiospirillum sp. NML120511; assembly: GCF_023050955.1. NCBI lineage: Bacteria > Pseudomonadati > Pseudomonadota > Gammaproteobacteria > Aeromonadales > Succinivibrionaceae > Anaerobiospirillum > Anaerobiospirillum sp. NML120511. Next base: position 8,311 of record NZ_JALKIK010000024.1, on the reverse strand, counting down.
CTCAATTACGTCAGTGGAAAGTCCCTTGCCGTAATACTTTCGTCCCCTGTATAACACTACTACATCCACCTGGCCCTGCGCGTTCATACCCTCACTTGTAGCTGACAGATTATAGTCAACAAGCTCACAGTCGATGCCGGTCAGTCTGGTAATGCAGTTAAATACGGCATCCACCGGACCATCGCCGATTCCGGCGTCAGTCAGACACTGATCACCAATTTTCATCTTTACAGAGGCAGTTGGAATCACTCCCCTGTCACCGCTGATGACATTTAACTTCTCCAGGATGAACTGAGTCTTCTCTTCCATGTCATGGCCAAGGAAGAGCAGAGCCTCGAGGTCGTAGTCAAATACCTTGCCCTTGCGGTCAGCAAGCTCAAGGAAGCGGCTGTAGACATCATCAAGGTTAAAGGTCTCATCGCTGTAGCCCAGAGCATTGAGGCGGGACTTAATCATGTGACGGCCGGAGCGGGCGGTCATATGCAGATTGTTCTCCTTGAAGCCTACGCTCTCAGGAGTAATGATCTCGTAGGTGCTGCGGTTCTTGAGCACACCGTCCTGATGGATACCTGAGCTGTGAGCAAAGGCGTTGGAGCCTACAATGGCCTTGTGTGGAGGTACCTTTTCATTGCAGATACCGGCTACCATCTGGGAGGCGCGGGCGATGTTTTCAGGAACAATGCCGGTGTAAAGTCCGCCAAAGAATTCCTTTCTGGTATGCAGAGCCATGGCAACTTCCTCAAGAGAGCAGTTACCGGCACGCTCACCAAGGCCATTCATACACACCTCAACCTGACGGGCACCGTTCTGTACAGCAACCAGGCTGTTGCCGGTGGCCATACCAAGATCATTGTGGCAGTGCACGGAAATAATGGCCCTGTCGATATTTGGCACTCTGTTCATCAGAGTGTTGATAATGCCGCCAAACTCGGACGGAATTGTATAGCCCACGGTATCAGGGATATTTACAGTGGTAGCACCAGCATCAATCACGGCTTCTACCATGCGGCACAGATGATCAATTGGAGTACGGCCGGCATCCTCACAGGAAAACTCAACATCACAGGTGTAGTTGCGGGCGCGTTTAACGGCTGCTACAGCCATGGCGCAGATATCATCAAAGCTCTTGCGCAGCTTGTCCTGAACATGGATGTCTGAGGTGGCAATAAAGGTATGGATACGAAAACGCTCGCAGTTTGACAGTGCATCGCGTACTGCATCAATGTCCCTGTCAACGGCACGGGACAGACCGCAAGGAACAGCGTTCCTGAGGTTTTCGCCAATGAGCTTTACCGACTGGAAATCGCCAGGAGAGGAAACAGGGAAACCGGCTTCGATTACGTCAACACCAAGCTGTTCGAGCATAAGAGCAATCTGCAGTTTCTGCTTTGCATTTAGCGACTGCTGCAGAGCCTGCTCACCATCGCGCAGTGTGGTGTCAAAGATAATCACTCGATTTTTGTCTTTGTTTTCCATAATTAAGATCCTGACTTGACGTCCCCATCAGCCCGCCCGGCTTCACCAGGCTCCCGGCCCTACCGGCCCTGCCGGCCAAGGCATGCGACCCTGAGCCAATCGGCTCAGCGCCACCTGACAGGCCGCCAGTCATCAGGCCGACGCTGCCGTCTGTGGGAGCCCGGGCTCATGCTGCTGCCGCAAGGGCAGACTGATGACTCCTATGGACTTGGTTGTTTATTACAGCTGCACCGGCACTCACAGCCATATAAGGCCTGTGTCTGCCTGCCGTCCATGCTGTCATGCCTGACAGGAGGTTCAGCCTGTCAGGCTGATATTCCGTCCTGCCTGACTGACCTGCCGGGCGGGTATTTCGCCCTGCCGTACCTACCTGCCGGGCGGGTATTTCGCCCTGCGGTACCGGCTTTCTGTGCGGCAAGTATGTGCAGCTGCAGATTAAAAAGGCATAAAAAAAGGACCTTGGCTTGATGCTCAGGGTCCCGATTAAGATCATCTTCGTCTGACAATTAAGAATATGGTCACACTATACCCTGGCAACTTCAGTTAATAAGTCGAAGAATCAGGGTAAGGATAAACATGAATATTGCCTCCAGTGGCGATGATCGTTGTGAGGAGCTGCCGCGACTGACGGTATGCAGTCCCTGCCAGTTACTGCTGCGTGGTGGTGGTTAAGGCAACAGGCCTTGGGCTTGTGCCCTGCAGTAACAGTAAAAACAGCTGATGTTTCGATTTGATGGTTATCAGCTTACAGGTCATTGGCAGCAAGCTCAAATATGAAAGCCCTTTTGCACCACAAAAACGCGCATTTGGGCCACTTGCACCCTTATTTTTCCCACCCAGCCCCAAAATAATGCATCCATGGGCACCATCATGCAGCACAAAACCATAAAAAAAGCAGTTTCCCGGCAAAGGAAACTGCCTTTTTCATCTGCGTCCCTTCAGACCGCCACCAGGCCCGGCCCTGAACAGCCTGGCACCTTGGCTATCCCGGTCAGTCCTGCCCCGGGCAGCCGTACCACGACAGCCGAACGAGCCGGTAGCCCCGCAGCCTGTAAGAAGGTCAGCAGGTCATGATGGGCCTGTTAGCCTGTCAGGACCGGTGAGCCTTAGGCGTTGTCGTCAGCATTCTGTGGAGCTACCAGTCTTGCCATGGAGTCATCAAGGATTTCCTTGCGGGTAACTGGACGGCCCAGCTTCTGGCTGAGGTAAATGCCCTGAGCAATGAGCATGCAGCCCTGAGCTGACTCAATGGAGTTGCGCAGGCGGACATTCATGCCATCACGCTTATTTTCAATGGCGTGAATCATTTCCTTTAACTGCTCGGCAAAGAAGTGATGGGAGAAGTTTTCAGGAGTAATGCCCTCATAATCGCTGCGGGCATAATTGGCCATGGTCTCGTCACTTTCAAGAGTGAAGACGTCATTGCATGGGTGGAAGCTGCTTGGTCTGATACCGGCTTCAGCCTCAACACCGCCATGGGTCTTAATACCAAGGGTATGGCCATTGGTTCCTACAATGTGCACACAGGTGCTCTGAGCAGGATTGACGCTGTTGGAGACAATGACGGAGGCTGTTACACCGGACTCGAAAGTAACAATGGCCTGAGCGGTATCGTCCACCTCAATGTAAGGGTGGTTTACATTACGCCATATACCGTAAACAGAGGATACCTTGCCAAGGAAGTAGCAGAGCAGATCGAGCTCATGCACAGACTGGTTTACCAGCACACCGCCGCCTTCATACTCCCAGGTGCCGCGCCAGGTGTTGGAGCGGTAGTAAGCCTCATCACGCCAGGCCTGCACATTGACAATACCGAAAGCTGGAACAATGCGGCCATCATCAATAGCGTTCTTGATGCGCTCAGTAGGACGGAAGAAGCGGCTCTGAGAAATTACAGAAACCAGAGCTCCAGTGCGCTGAGCCTCTTCGAGCAGATAAGCTGACTTGGCAAGGGAAATATCCAGTGGCTTCTCAATAATGCAGTGAATACCACGGCGCACAGCCAGACAGGCAATATCCACATGAGTTATGTGAGGAGTGGTTACATAGATCAGATCAGGCTTGACTGTATCGAGCATTAAAGGAAGCTCGTCAAACACTGTGGTATAGAGCTCTGCCGGAGGAACACCCTCACGGCCACTAAAAGAGCTCAGAAACAGCATGGCCTTTTCAATGTTGTGGTTACAGACACCGACCAGTTCCTGATTGCACTCAAGAATTGCCTCAACATGCTGTCTGGCAATATTACCGGTACCTACCAGGGCAATGCGTAACTTCACCATATTAAAACCTTAAATATCAATGCCTCAGCGTCTCCACCAGGAGGAGCGGCTGTATTGGTAAACAGTTGCGTCTGTGCATATCAGAAATGGCATGGACGGCATGCAGGTCAGACAGGTTTGCATGTATTCATGCAAACGTGTCTGCATACAGGCATTCTCTCTGCGAGCGCACATACTGCAGATGCTCCTGCATGCAGGGCCCATAACGGCTGGCAAAGCCGCCTGTCCTCGTGGGGCAGCCCGAATTGGAGCTGCGCCCCATTGCGGTCTTATGACCGCATCTGCTGCAGCACCACACCGGCTGCAAATTATGCCATTTGCTTTATGCGTACCTTTTCAGGTCCTGGGCAGATCATAACTGTCAGAAATGCAGCTGAGCAGTGCTGCGCTGCGCAACGAAAATTTCGTGTACTGAAAACCTGAGCCGCTTCCACTCAAAGCAGTTGCATACAGAGGGCAGCCTCAGAGATATGGATTAAGCCCGATATATGGCGGGCTTTGGATTATACCGCAGCATCAGGAGCTTTTCCGCTGCAGCCCGGGCACCAGCACGAGCCTCAGGCTGCCAGCATCCACAGCACCGTCTACGGGGCCCCTCAAGGGCCATCAGGGCCTGCAGGGCCTGCGTCATGCAGCAGATGCCCGGTCATGCTGATGCGTCCAGCAGCCTTTCTTACCGACAGTAACAGGCTGCAATAATACAACACATCCATCAACCTTTGTTAATCTGTTGCCATAAATAGTGGCCATACTCCACGGCCTGTGGCGTTTTTGCTTCTGCGCAAGACTCAAAAGTTAATATCTATAGATGTTAGACAGCCCCTGGGATAATAGTTCACAGCCTCAGGGTGGTCACTTATTAAAATTGAGATCTGCCTAACGTTTTTTCCCGTTACGGTTACATTGAATTATGTGAGCTAAGGCCTGAAAAATTGACAAAAATGCTGTCTGTACGGCACAAACTTGTATCAGAACCTCAATAAATCTGTATAAGCAGGCTTTGATGATCTACAATTAAAGTTTATTCCTGGAATGAGGTCACATGCCCTTTGCGTCAGCTTTTCCACTGACGATACATTCCTGTCCATGTTTAGAGACATCAAAAGTTTTTGCTAATCCGCATTAATGCTGATTTCAGGAGTCTGATCTTGTCCGCAAAAGTGTCAGCCACTCTGGCCTGCAAGGCCGCTCACAGAAACTCTGTTCTTCCGGCCCTTAATTTACCTGGCAAATCATTGCTGCCATCGGTCACACTGCTCAGTCGTGCTCTGAGAAGTGCTGTCGGTATGGCTGTCTGCTCATGCGTGCTTCTGAGCAACCCTGCCAGCGCTTATACCATCCAGGGGCCGCGCTACAGCTCCCCACCTCAGCAGCAGCCTGAAAAGGCCGACCAGCCTGTCAATCCAGGCGCTCAGCTGTCACCTGAAGAGCAGAAAATTGCCAAAGAACAGGCAGATTTTCATAAGAAGATCCAGTTCAGCATTACCCCTAATCCTGAGCTTGAGAACAAGGAAATCAAGAACATAGTTGAGGCAGGTGAAGTGCCTCTGCTGCTCTATGGAAATACTCAGCTCAACCAGTTCCTGGGCTGTATCAACTGCTCGCCACGCTTTAACATCTCTATCTGGAACATGAAGGGCCCTTATGGCTCTAATCGTGGTGACTTCAGTATGTGGAATACTCACTTTGAATTTGGCAATGTCCAGTCAAAGGTTTGCCCATGGAACCGCTTTGCCTCCAATCCACCTGCTGTTGTTGATCCTTCAGGCAGGTTTTACGGCTTCCTGACTACCAACAACAGCATCAATAACCACTTCCAGAACAACTTCTCAGCTACTCTGTTCATGGATCATGCTGCCATTGGTCTTACCCCTCAGTCATGGTTTGAAAGAACCTATGAGGCCCATCTTCGTGATGGTCAGGCCACGGTGCCACTGGCAGAGCTCATTGCCATTGCCAGGCCTGTAGCAAAGCAGGATCGTCTGCTGCCAGCCTCAACAAGCCAGTTCCCGGGAGAGGCAGATCCTGCCTTTGGTCAGCCTGTCTATGAGGCTAATAGAGATATTGCTCCTGCCTTTAACGACACAGCCTATGACCACTCTCAGGCTCAGGCTAATGCCCCGGCAGAGGCCTTCCCTGCTCAGAGCTTCAGTCAGCAGCTGCCTGAACCTCAACAGCCTGAGCAGCTGCAGATGCAGCCACAGCCACAACCTGAGCAGCCAAATCAGGTTCAGCCTCAGCCAGCCGTGCCAATGCAGGAAGAGATGATTGCCACCCAGCCGCAGCCAGCTCCTCAGCCATTAGAGCAGGCTGAAGCCCAGCAACAGGATATTCATCTGCTGCAACAGCAACAAATCAGGCAAATGCAGCAGATGCAGGCCATGCAGGCCCAGCAGCCCCTGCAGGCCCATGCTCCCCAGCAAATAGAGCAGCATGCAGCCCAGCAGGCCGCTGCCCAGACCAGTCAGGACCAGCAACAGCAGTTGCAATTACAGCAAATGCAGCAGATGCAGCAGCTTCAGGCCATGAAGGCTCAGCAGGAACTGCAAGCCCAACAGGCTCTCCAAGCCCAGCAAGCTCAACAGGCTCTCCAAGCTCAACAGGCTCTCCAGGCCCAGCAAGCTCAACAGGCTCTCCAGGATCAACAGGCTCTACAGGCCCAGCAAGCTCAACAGGCTCAACAGGCCATGCAGGCCCAGCAGGCAGCCCAGCAAGCTCAAAACTATAACCAGCCAGTTGAGCAGTACCAGGGCTATGGCGCACCTGCTCAGCAGTCAAACGTTCCTACAGAGACTGTTCCGCCAGAAGAGTCTGATTACAATGGCCCATTTAAGTTTCCTTAGGCCGGTTAATCACTGAAATGACATAACAGTGCCATAGCGGATGCAAGTCAATGGCGGATGCAAGTCCGCACCTGAATACAAAGGGCTGACCTCAGGGTCAGCCCTTTGTATTTGCGCTACTCATAAATCGTAAAATGACCGGACCACATCGGTTTACATTAAACTGATTCATACGCATATATGGAATGACAGAATAAATACGAAGAAGACACACATTGATAAAGGTAATCGGCAAAAAAATGCCATTTAGCCTCCTGTCTGTGTGTTTTACTGAAAGCAATCAATACAAGGTATCCAAATACCATTTAAGCAGGACAATATGAGCACTGATCTGCTCATGCACTAAACTGTAATTACATGGGCTTTGGAAAGCATTGTAAAAGACTCATAAATATGTTCATGAGTAATTTTGGCCTGCATGTTGCTAAACGCTCTTTAACGATATGTAGAAAGCTCTGCTCAATATTTCCATTGCATAGATGCATGGAACAGAGACGACCCTGATAAAAAGGTCGCTCTTTCTACCCAGATAAGGAGAAAAGAAATGGCCCTGTACGTTAATACGAATGTGTCGTCCATCAATGCTCAGCGCAAGCTGAGTAATGCAACTCTGAGCTTAAACACCTCATACCAGCGCCTCTCATCAGGCCTGAGAATCAACTCCGCCAAGGATGACGCAGCCGGTCTTCAGATTTCAGATCGTCTCACAACTCAGATTAATGGTTTAAATCAGGGTAACCGTAATACCAACGACGGCATTGCACTGGCTCAGACTATCGAAGGTGCCCTGGACGAAACTACCAACATGCTGCAGCGTATCCGTGTGCTGGCTGTACAGTCTGCCAACGGCACCAACTCTGCTGCAGACCGTAAGGCTCTGCAGGAAGAGGTAGTCCAGCTGTCCCAGGAAATCAGCCGTATTGCCCAGCAAACTACTTTTGCCGGTCAGGCAATTCTTGATGGAGCCAAAGTTGGTCTTATTCCATCTAATGGTCAGCTTAAATTCCAGGTAGGCGCAAATGCTGGCAACACACTGTCACTGAACTGGTCATTAGCTTTTCATCTTACTGGAATTGCATGTCAGGCTGGTGTAAAGGCCGAAATGAAGAAAGGCTTCACCACTGTTAAGGTAAACAACAAAGATGTGGCTGTATTCACTGTAGAAACAGCCTCAAAAGCTACCTATGTCCTGGAGAATATCGACAAGCTTATCCAGGCTGTAGACTCCAAGCGTGCCGGCCTTGGTGCTTTACAAAATCGAATGGAAAGCACTATCCGTAATCAGGCTAATATTTCCGAAAACCAGTCTGATGCCCGCAGCCGCATAAGAGACACTGACTTTGCCTCTGAGACCGCTGCACTGACTCAGAATAACATCATCCAGCAGGCTTCTCAGACCGTTCTGGCCCAGGCCAATCAGCGTCCTACTATTGCGCTGAGCCTGTTAGGTCAGTAATACAAAACCAGAAACATAATCTTTCTCTCTTTTCATCGAGGCGGACCATGGTCCGCCTTTTTGCTGCCTGTTATCCGTGAGGAGAGACGAATAGCTTTGACAGGCAAAAACACGTCAATCTACCAGGGATTATCAATATCATATCAAGGCTCAACCCCCTTGCCATGCCGGATAAAAGATAAAAATTAAGGCAACCAGCCATCTCTGCCCCTCCTCCGATCCCCGACCTCCGATCATCCCCACCCCCTCTGAAC